>DASPHQ010000565.1:0-18229 GCA_035629595.1 Urbifossiella sp.
TCCTGGCGCACGCCGGCGCGGCCGCCGTGCTCTAGAAGTAGGAGTACCCCGCCGCCCGCCGCACGCGAGCTCCGCATGAACCCGAAGCGCCTCGTCCGGTCGGCCCTCCGCCGCGCCGGGTTCGACCTCAGCCGGCTGTCCTCGCCCGCCCGCAACCGCAACCAGCCGGCCGACGACCCGTTCCTCCACCAGCAGCTCCTCACCGCCGGCACCCCCGTCCGCACCGTCTTCGACGTGGGGGCCAACCGCGGCCAGACCGCCCGCAAGTACCGGACCCTGTTCCCCGCCGCCACCGTCTTCAGCTTCGAGCCGTTCCCCGAGAGCTTCGCGGCGCTGCGCGACGCCTTCGCCGCCGACCCGCAGGTGCGGCCGGTCCAACTCGCGCTCAGCGACGAGGCCGGCACGAAGACGTTCCACACGTCGGCCGACTCGGTGATGAACTCACTCCTGCCGCTGTCGCCGGAAGCGGGCCTCCTCACCGGGTCGCGCCAGGCCGGGGCCGTGGACGTGCAGGCCGACACCCTCGACGCCTTCTGCCGCGAGCAGGGCGTGGCCGACATCGACGTGTTGAAGCTGGACGTGCAGGGCGGCGAGTTGCACGTCCTCCGCGGCGGTGCGGGGCTGCTGCGCGACCGCCGCGTGCGGCTGGTGTACGCCGAGGTGAACTTCAACGAGCTGTACGCGGGGCAGGCGTTCTTCCACGACGTGGCGGCGTTCCTGTACGGCGTCGGGTACACGCTGTACGGCCTGTACCAGATCGCCTACAGCCCGCGCGGCCCGATCGGCTGGGCCGACGCGCTGTTCGTGTCGCCGGCGGTGCTGGACCGGCTCAAGGGGGCGTGAGCGGGTCGGCGGCTCGGTGCCGGTAGCCGCGGGCTTCAGCCCGCGCCCACCTGCGGCGAAGCACCAGGGAGTGACGCCCTGCGGACACCGCCGACGCGGGCGCGGGCTGAAGCCCGCGGCTACCGACCCCGAGCCCGTACAACAACAGTCCCCCACGAGGTGCCGTCATGCCCGAGAGTGAGCAGAGCAACAAGCTCGACACGGCGGTCGGCATCGCCGTGGTGCTGCTGGCGACGTTCCTCGGCATCTGCAGCGTGAAGGCCGGCAACGTCGGCCAGAAGATCGCCGCCCGGCAGGCGAAGGTGACGAGCAACTGGGCGTGGTACCAGGCTCGCAACATCCGGGCCGACGTGTACGAGCTGGCGAAGGACGCCGAGAAGCACGCCGCCCAGCAGGCGAAGATGGCCGAGCTGAAGGAGCAGACGGAGGTGATCGAGAAGGAGATCGAGGAGCTGAACGCCCTCGACGACCAGTTCGACCTGTGCGAGGCCGCGCTGGCCGTGGGGCTGGCGCTGTTCGGCGTCACGGCGCTGCTGAAGCGGTGGGCGATGTTCTGGGCGGCGGCGGTGCCGTCGGCGCTGGGCGTGGTCATCGGCGTGGCCGGGTTCTGCCGCGTCAGCACCGACAACCCGGTCACCAAGGCGCTGCTCGACGTGCTGGGCTGAAAGCCCGGGGACGGCCGTCCCCGGGCTTCGCGGCCGACCACAATTTTCCCCGCGCCCTTGCCCCCGGCCGAAAGCCGCCATATCCTCCCTTCAACCCACCCGGCCCCAAGCCGGGCGGGCCGACAATCTGGCGAGTATCTTATCCAGAGTGGCTGAGGGTTCAGGCCCTACGACGCCACAGCAACCGGCCCGGCGCGGCGGACCCCCCAGGTCCGCCCCCGAGGTGCAGGTGCTACCTCCTGCCCGATAGCCCCCTCACCCGGGGTTGATCGGGGAAGATAAGATCACACGGGGCTACGGCCCCGACCTCTTATCTCACGCACCCGCCGACCGCGGGCGCACCCCTGGACAAGACTTCGCCCCGGACCGTGCGCCCTCTCCCTGGGCGCGCACTGCCTCAGAGGGGTGTGTTCGTGCCGACCGACTACGCCACCGGCCTCCGCTGCCGGGTCTGCGGGAAGCTCTACCCCAAAGGCCCCACCAACTTCTGCACCGACGACTTCGGCCCCCTCGAAGTCGACTACGACTACGACGCCATCCGCGCCACCATCACCCGCGACAAGATCGCCAGGCGGCCGAAGTCGATGTGGCGCTACCGCGAGTTGCTGCCGGTGGACGGCGAGCCGAGCGTCGGCCCGCAGGTCGGCGGCACCCCGCTCATCCGCGCCGACCGCCTCGCCGACGCGCTCGGCGTCGAGCGGCTGTGGATCAAGAACGACGCGGTGAACTTCCCGACGCTGTCGTTCAAGGACCGCGTGGTGTCGGTGGCGCTGTCGAAGGCGCGCGAGTTCGGGATGCGCACGGTGGGGTGCGCCAGCACCGGCAACCTCGCCAACAGCGTCGCGGCGCAGGCGGCGCAGGCCGGGCTCGAAACCTTCATCCTCGTCCCCGCCGACCTGGAGCGCGTGAAGATCCTCGGCACGGCGCTGTACGGCGCGAAGGTGATCCGCTGCACCGGCACCTACGACGAGGTGAACCGCCTGTGCACGCAGATCGCGCTGAAGTACGGCTGGGGCTTCGTGAACGTGAACCTCCGGCCGTTCTACGCCGAGGGCTCGAAGACGATGGGTTACGAGATCGCCGAGGACCTGGGCTGGCGCTTCCCGCAGCACGTCGTCTGCCCGATGGCCGGCGGCGCGCTCATCGGCAAGATCCACAAGGCGTTCACCGAGCTGACCCGCGTCGGGCTCGTGGACCAGCCGGTGACGACGAAGATGTGGGGCGCCCAGGCGACGGGGTGCAACCCGATTTCGGACTGCGTGAAGTCGGGGCGCGAGCGGCACAAGCCGGTGCGGAAGCCGGACACGATCTGCAAGAGTCTGGCGATCGGCGACCCGGCCGACGGCTACTTCGCAGCGAAACTGATGCGCGACACCGGCGGCTGGGCCGAGGACGTGACCGACGAGGAGATCGTGGACGGGATGCTGCTCTTGGCGCGGACGGAGGGCGTGTTCGCCGAAACGGCGGGCGGCACGACGGTGTCGGTGCTGCGGAAGCTGTTGGAGCAGGGCCGCATCCCGCGCGACGAGGAGATCGTGATCTGCGTGACGGGCAACGGCCTGAAGACGCAGGACGCGGTGTTCGAGGCGATCGAGCCGCCGGCGGTGATCAAGCCGACGCTGGCCGAGTTCGAGGCCCTTTCGGGCGCGCTCGTCGCGGAACCGGTCCTCGCGTAACCCCGACCGGCCGCAGGGCCGTCATCAGGAGCAAGCATGGCGATCAAGGTACAGGTGCCGACCCCGATGCGCGACGCGGCCGGCGGCAACGCCGAGGTGGCGGTGACCGGGGCGACGGTCGGGGACGCGCTCGCCGACCTGGTGCGCCAGTACCCGGCGCTCGGGTCGAAGCTGTTCGACGGCGGCAAGGTGCGGCCCTACGTGAACATCTTCGTCAACGACGAGGACGTGCGCTACCTCGACGACATGGACACGAAAGTGACCGACGGCGTGATCGTGGCGCTGATCCCGGCGGTGGCGGGCGGCTGACGCGGGAAGGATGAAGGATGAAGGATGAAGGATGAACCCGATCCGCGGGTTTTCTTCATCCTTCATCCTTCATCCTTCATCCTTCGAGGTTCCCAATGCCTGCCCCCGAATCCGAACAACCCCAAGAAGTCCCGGAAGGCGCCGCCGGCTTCCCGCTCATCCCGCCGGAGCTCGGCGTCCACCCGCTGCTGCTGGCGGTGCTGCACGCCTACGTCTTCCTCGACGGCTCCGAGCCGAACGTCGTCAACCCGGCCGCGGCCGACGAGGCGATGGAGTACCTGATTACTTACCTCCAGCGGCTCGGCGGGGCGGAGCTGCGGCGCGTGAAGGAGGACCTCGCCACCCTCGCCGCGTTCGGCAAGGACGAGGGCTGGCCGAAGCACGCCGTCCGCTTCCTGCAAGACTTCCTGAACGCCAACGAGATCGGCCGCACGCCCGGCGCGTAGCCCACCCCGAAAGCCCGGGGACGGCCGTCCCCGGGCTTCATCCAGGCACCACCATGACCGACACCGCTCCCGCACTGAACCCACTCGACCGCTACTCCCGCCAGATGCGCTTCCCGGGCATGGGCAAGGCCGGCCAACAAAAGCTCCTCGCGTCGCGGGTCACGCTCTGCGGGTGCGGGGCGCTCGGCACCGTGTTGGCGAACGTGCTGGTGCGCGCCGGCGTCGGCTTCATCCGCGTCGTCGACCGCGACTTCGTCGAGCCGTCCAACCTCCAGCGGCAGGTGCTGTTCGACGAGTCGGACGTGGCGAACAACCTGCCGAAGGCCGAGGCCGCCGCCACGAAGATGCGGCAGATCAACAGCACGGTCACCGTGGAGGCGGTGGTCGCGGACATCGACCGCACCAACATCGAGGACCTGACCCGCGACGCCGACATGATCCTGGACGGCTCCGACAACTTCGAGGTGCGCTACCTCATCAACGACGTGGCGGTGAAGCACGGCAAGCCGTGGGTGTACGGCGGCGCCGTCGGCAGCCAGGGGATGACGATGACGATCATCCCCGGCGAGACGCCGTGCCTGCGGTGCGTGTTCGAGGCGGCCCCGAACCCCGGCGACGTGGGCACCTGCGAGACGGCCGGCGTGCTGGCCCCGACGGTGAACATCGTCGCCAGCTACCAGGCGACGGAGGCGCTGAAGATTCTGAGCGGCAACGCCGCGGCGATCAACCGCGAGTTGGTCGAGCTGGACGTGTGGGAGAACACCACGCGCCGGCGGAAGGTGGCGCCGCTGAAGGGCCGCAAGGGCGAGTGCGTGTGCTGCGCGAAGCGGCAGTTCGAGTGGCTCGACGGCGCCCACGGCACGCAGACGACGACGCTGTGCGGCCGCAACGCCGTGCAGGTGAGCCACCGGGCCGCGAACAAGCTCGACTTCGACCAGCTGGCGGCGACGCTGCGGGCGAGCGGGACGGTGACGTTCAACAAGTTCCTGCTGAAGTTCCAGGTGGAGGAGAAGGGCGACCCGTTCGAGTTCACGGTGTTCCCGGACGGCCGGGCGATCATCAAGGGGACGAGCGAGACGGACCGCGCCCGGACGCTGTACGCGAAGTACGTCGGCCACTGACCGCGGGTATGATGGGCCGAAGCCGAGGAGGATGGCCGATGAGTTCCGCCGCCCGCGTCACCCGCCTGCCGCTGCTTGCGGCGGTGCAAGGGCGGGCGGTGTCGCGGTTCACGGTCGAGCAGTACCACCGGATGATCGACGCCGGGGTGTTCGCGGGGGCGCCGCGGTGCGAGATGGTGCGGGGGTACCTCGTTGAGTGCCCGCGGACGACGCCCCGGCACTCGCGGGTGGTATCTCGACTCGCCCGCTGGTTCCTTGCCACGACCGACGAGGCCGAATGGGTGGTTGGCGTCAGGAACCCCATCACCCTGTCGGACAGTGAGCCCGCCACCGAGTTGTACTTGGCGACCGGCCCGGATGATCGCTACACCGCTCGCCATCCCGGCACGGCGGACCTTGCTCTCGTGATCGAAGTGTCCGATTCGTTGCCCGAACTGAACCGCGGCACCAAGTTGGCCCCGTACGCGGAGAACAAGGTGGTGCAGTACTGGATCATCGACGTGAACGAGCGGCGGGTGGAGGTGTACACCGACCCGCGCGGCGGCAAGTCGCCCGGCTACCGCACCCGCGCCGAGTACGCCCCCGGGGCCGCCGTGCCGGTCGTCGTCGCGGGGAAGGCGCTGGGGACGATCGCTGCCGCCGACCTGTTGCCGTGACGCGGCCGCGGCCGGCCGGGTACGATACCGCAAGGAGGTGAGCCATGCCCGACATCGTGCTGACCGAGGAGCAGGTTCGCGTGCTGGCGAGCACGACCGACCAGGTGACCGTGCGCGGGCCGGACGGGACCGAGCTCGGGTCGCTGGAGCCGCGGTACGCCGAGTTGATGGCCCGGCACCGCCGCCGGAAGGCGACCCCGCGGGACACGTGGTACACCAGCGAGCAGATGCGCGCCCAGTTCGACGCCCTCCAGGCCGAGCGCGACCGCATCGGCCCGTTCGACGCCGAGTACGCCCTCACCCTGCTCGCCAGGCTTGAGCAGGAGAACCCGGAGGTCTACGGCCCCACCCGGAGGTCGGCGTGAGCTTTCACGTCACCTGGGATAACGAGGCGCGCAAGGACCGGGCGTACCTCTGGGCGACCGCGCCCGACCCGGCCGCGGTTCGGGCCGCCACCGATGCAGCCGCGGCGGCGCTGGGCCGCGATCCGTACCAGGGCACGACCCACCTCTCCGAAGGGTTGTGGAGGCTCATCGTCCCGCCCGTGATGGTGTACTTCGAGATCGACCACGCCGGGCGGCAGGTCACGATCACCGACGTGCTGCCCGCCCCCTGACCCCCCCCGGACCGATGACCTACCTCGACAACGCGGCGACCAGCTTCCCCAAGCCCGAGGGAGTGTACGCCGCCCTCGACCGGTTCGCCCGCACCACCCTCGCCAACCCCGGGCGGTCCGGCCACCGCATGGCCCAGGCCGCCGAACACGCCATCGCCGACGCCCGCCACCGCCTCAACCGGTTCTTCAACGGCCGCTCCCCCGAGCGCTTCGTCTTCACCCTCAACGCCACCGACGCCCTCAACATGGCCGCCAAGGGCGTGCTGAAGCCCGGCGACCACGTCGTCACGTCCGACCTCGAACACAACAGCGTGTCGCGGCCGCTCGTCGCCCTCGCCGAGGCCGGCGTCATCACCCTCACCCGCGTCCGCGCCGACGCCGGCGGCACCCTCGACCCCGACGCCGTGAAGGCCGCCTTCACCCCCGCCACGCGGCTCGTCGCCCTCACGCACGCCAGCAACGTCCTCGGCACCGTTCAACCCATTACCGAGATCGGAAGGCTCGTCCGCGAGCGCGACGCGCTGTTCCTCGTGGACGCGGCGCAGACCGCCGGCGTGATCCCGGTGGACGTGCAGGCCATGTGCGTCGATCTGCTGGCGTTCCCGGGGCACAAGTCGCTGTTGGGGCCGACCGGCACCGGCGGGCTGTACGCCGGGCCGCGCACCGCGGTGAAGCCGTGGCGCGAGGGCGGCACCGGCGGCGACTCGCTCACCCCCACGCAGCCCGCCGAGTTCCCGCACCTGCTCGAGGGCGGCACCCCCAACGTCCTCGGCATCGCCGGCCTCGTCGCCGGGCTCGACTACGTGGAGGAACGCGGCCTGGCGGCGATCCACCGGCACGAGGTGGAACTGTGCGACCGGCTGCGGGCGGCGCTGATCGACATGCCGGGGTTCGAGGTGTTCGGCCACGCCGACCCGGCCCGGCGCGTCGGCACGATCAGCTTCCGCCACGCAGACATGACCGCCCCGGACCTCGGCGGCATCCTCGACGCCTCGTTCGAGATCGCCGTGCGGGCCGGGCTCCACTGCTCGCCGTACGTCCACAAGGCGCTCGGCACGGCGCCGGACGGCCTGGTCCGCGTCAGCCCCGGGCCGTTCTCCACGGACTCCGAGATCGACCGGCTGATCGACGCGCTGCGGGAAGTGACGGGGGCGTGAGCCGTCGGCGAGCGGCGCGGCGTCAGCCCGCCGGTGCGACCCCATTAGTTCCTGCAATGGGGTTGCACCGGCGGGCTGACGCCGCGCCGCTCGCCCGATGCCGCCGCCCGGCGGATGTGGGCGCGGAGAAAACTCGGTGAAAACCCGCCCCCGCGCGTGACACCCGCCCCGCGGCGGGGTTGAATGATGGTCGGACTCGCTCCCCGCCACCCGGACCCCTCCCCATGCACCCGCTCGACCGCCGGGGCTTCCTCGGCGCCTCCCTCGCGGCCCTCGCCGCCCCCGCCATCGCCGCCGAACCCGCCCGCCTCCCCGTCGCCCCGCCGCCGCGCGTGGTGCCGCAGCCGGGCATCGACAGCCTGTTCCTCACCTACCGCACCGACCCGACCACCAGCGTCGTCGTCCAGTGGGTCGGCCACAGCGGTCCCGCCCCCGGCGTCCGTCACGGCCGGCTCACCGCGTTCTCGTGGGACGGCACCGTGCCGACGGTCACCCGGCCGTTCGGCGACAGCCCGTGGCTCGTCTACCGCGCCGAGCTGACCGGCCTCACCCCCGGCACCGAGTACTGCTTCCAGGTCGACGGGCACGCCCGGGTGTACCGGTTCCGCACCATGCCGGCGAAGGCGACCGACACGTTCACGTTCGTGTCCGGCGGCGACTGCGGGGTGAACGCGCACGCCGTCGCCAACAACATCCTGGCGGCGAAGCAGGAGCCGCACTTCGCGCTGATCGCCGGCGACCTGGGGTACGACAACGGCACGTCGGCCCGGACGGCGCTGGCGTTCCTGAAAAACTACGGCCAGCACATGGTGGACCCGCAGGGCCGGCTGATCCCGCTGGTGACGTGCCTCGGCAACCACGAGGTGAAGGGCGGCTACGCCGCCAAGAGCCGCGCCGCCGCGACGTACTACTTCCCGCTGTTCGACGTGATGTACCCCGAGACGAGCTACGCCGCCCTCGACTTCGGCGACTACCTCAGCCTGGTGCTGCTGGACACCGGCCACGTCTCGCCGATCGGCGGGGCGCAGACGGACTGGCTCGGCCGGGCGCTGGCCGAGCGGCAGGACCGGCCGCACCTGATCGTCGCCAACCACGTCCCGGCGTACCCGTCGTACCGGGCGCCGACGGGGAGCGGCCTGATGGGGGCGTTCGGTACCGGCGACGGCAACCGGCGGAACTGGTGCCCGCTGTTCGAGCGGCACAACGTGGACATCGTGCTGGAGCACCACGACCACACGTTCAAGCGGACCCACCCGCTGAAGGACGGCCGGCCGGACAAGAACGGCGTGATCTACCTCGGCGACGGGTCGTGGGGGATGCTGCGGACGCCGAACGCGCCGGAGAAGCGGCCGTACCTGGCGACCGTGGGGCGCGCGTACCACGTCTCCCTGCACCGGCTGGAGGGCGACCACCGGTTCCACGTGGCGCTCGACGAGTCGGGCAAGGTGGCCGACGTGACCGCGACGTACGGCAAGCGGCCGGCGCGGCGCGGCTGATTCCGCCGCTTGCGGCTTCGCGCTGGGCGACGCGAAGCCGCAAGCGGCAGCGGAACTACTCCGGCCGCCCCAGCCGGCGGACGCGCAGCACCAGCACCGCCAGCAACACCGCGCACGCCGCCCCGACGGCGTACCAGTTCGCCGGCAGCAGGTCGTACTCGGTGAACCCCGGCGCCTCGGCGGCGTGCAGCGCCGCGGCCACGGGGCTGACCGCCAGCGCCGCCTCGACCGCCGCGTGGCCGAACGGGGCGTCGCGGCCGAGCCACACCAGCAGCGGCCCGGCGCACACCGCCACCAGCACCACGTTCGCCGCCGCCATCGCCGCCGCCGTCGTCCGCGCCAGGCTGCTCGCGGCGGCGCCGAGCAGCACCGCGAACACCGCCGTGGCCGCCAGGCAGATCAGCGCCCGCTGCGCCTGCGGGGCCAGCTCCGGGCTCGCCGTCATCATCACCACGTAGCCCGGCAGCGTGGCACACATCAGCAGCAGCAGCGGCCACGCGGCGCTCAGCAGCTTCCCGCGCAGAATCCGCCCCGGCGACAGCGGCGTCGAGCGGAGTAGCGTCCAGCCGCCGCCCTCGCGCTCGCTGCTGATGAGGCCCGCCGCGAGGCTCGGGGCGAACAGCAGCAGCAGCGCCGTTTGCAGCAGCACCAGCGCCGCCCCGATGCGGCCCGGCCCCCAGTCCACGGCCCCCGCCGCGGCCACGTAGGTGAGCCCGAGCGACAGCACGGCACAACCGGCGATGAGGCGCAGCGTCCAGTGGCCGCGGCCGAACCGGCGGGTGCGAAACTCCTTCACCATGACCGGGTTCACCCACCGACTGATCGGCCGGGCGCGCCGGTTCGGATCGACGAGGAAGACCAGCCGGCGGCGGCGCCGGTCGCGCGCCGAGCGGTCGTCGGTCATCACGTCCGGCGGCCGGGCGATGTCGAGCGGCGAGCGCGACAGCGTGCGCACCGTGCGCACGGCGCAGAGCGTGCTCAGCAGCGCCGCCAGGAGCAGGTAGCGCGGCACGGCGCCGGTCGCGGTGGTGAGGCCTTGCGAGCCGACGCCGCCCTGCCCGAGCACTTCCATCACCGCGGGAACCGGCGACACGCACCGCACCCAGTTCGCCGCGTCGCCGAGGAGGCCGGTGTCGCCTTCGACGAGCCAGGCGGGGACGAGCGGCACGGCGCAGACGCCGATGGCGAGTGCGTAGGCGGCGCGGAGGGCGGCGTCGGTGGAGCGCGCCCGGCCGCTGACCCACAGCGCCAGCGCGGCGAGCTGCACCGCCGCCGCGGCGAGGACGAGGTACAGCAGCGCCACGCCGCCGCGGACGGGGGCGCCGCCGAGGGCGTGGCACGCGGCCGCGGCGGGGGCGGTCATCAGGAGGAGCAGCGCGGTGAAGCCGAGGACGCCGCCGAGCTTGCCGTGGTAGATCGCCAGCGGGGTCAGCGGCGAGTTGAGGAGCAGCGCCAGCGTCCCCTTCACGCGCTCGCGGACGATCGCCGTGGCGGGGTACGCGGGGACGAGGAACACGACGCCGGCGAGGAGGCCGTAGCCGAACACCCGCAGCACCTGGACCGAGCGGGCGCCGCCGAGGTCGCTGACGCCTTCGGTCGGCCAGCGGACGAGCACGAGGGCGGCGCACGCGGCGGCGAGGATCAGCTGCGCGGCCGCGGCGTGGCGGGTGCGGAGGAGTTCGAGCAGCTCGCGGCGGACGATCGGGTTGGGAGTCATCGCGCCGCCTCGCCGTCGGCCTGCTGCGACACGGCCCGGAAGGCGTCCTCCAGGTCGGTCTGCACCTCGCGGAACTGCGCCACGCCGACGCCCGCGGCCACCAGCGCCGCCAGCAGCGCCGCCAGCTCGTCCTCGGTCTGCGCGGTGCGGAAGCGGACGGCGAACTCGGCCGGCGACGCGCTCACCTCCGCCCCAACGTGCCGCCGCACCACGTCGGCCGCCGCCGCCACCGCCTCGACGCGCGTCAGCAGCACCTCCATCGTCCGCAGCGGGCTCAGCTGCCGGGCGATCTCCGCGAGCGTGCCGGAGGCGCGGAGTTTGCCGCGGGCGATGATGGCGACGCGGTCGCAGATGCGGGCCAGTTCCGGCAGGATGTGGCTCGTCACGATGAGCGTCTTGCCGCGGGCGGCGAGGCCGAGCAGCACCTGCCGCATCTCGATGCGCGCCTGCGGGTCGAGGCCGTTGGCCGGCTCGTCGAGGATGAGCGCCGGCGGGTCGTGCAGCAGTGTCCGGGCGATCGCCACCCGCTGCTTCATGCCGTGGCTCAGCGCCTCGACGTACAGGTCGCGGAAGGAGGCGGCGCCGGCCGTGTCCAGCACCTCCTCGACGCGCTTCGGGCGGCCCTTCCGCGGCAGGCCGAAGGCGGCGCCGAAGAAGTCGAGGTACTCGCCGACGCGCATGCCGTCGTACCCGCCGAACGTGTCCGGCATGTAGCCGATGAGGCGCTTCACCGCGCGCGGGTCGGCGGCGCAGCTGATGCCGGCGACGGTGGCGGTGCCGCTCGTCGGGCGGGCGAGGCCGACCAGGATCTTGATGGTCGTCGTCTTGCCGGCGCCGTTCGGGCCGATGAACCCGAGGATCTGGCCGCGGCCGACGGCGATCGTCAGCCGGTCCAGCGCCAGGAACGAGCCGTACCGCTTGGTCAGCTCGCGCGTCTCGACCACGGCGCCGTCCGTCATAACCACCCTCCGCCGCCGCTTGCGGCGTTGCAGCGTCTACGCTGCAACGCCGCAAGCGGCGAAGCCCCTCACCGCGTGCGGCCGACCACGTCCAACCCCAGCTCCTCGACCTTCCACGGCACCGGCGCCGGACCCGCGTCCGTGATCGACAGCGTCAGCCGCAGCCCGCCGTCGGCGTCCGGCCGCAGGTGTCGCGGGTCCGTGATCTCGACACGGATCGGCTCGGTCGGTCCGTCGGCGGCGAACAGCGACACCCCCTCCGCGGCCACCGCCACCCGCCGGCCCGGCGCCCGCACCCGCAGGCGGAACACGGCGCGCTCCATCTCCAGCGGCAGCACCGACGCCGGCAGCTGGAAGCGCAACACCTGCTCGGTCGGCGCCGCGGACTCGAGCGTCGGCCGGCCGAGGTCGGGTCGGCGCACGGGGAGGAACGCGGCCGGCACGGTCACCCGCGTTCCGGGCGGCGTCCGCTCGAACGTCAGCGGCGCGGTCAGCAGAATCGTTCCGACCGTGCGGCTGCCGTCCGCCCCGGAGAACGGCACCTCCGCGGCCTCGGCCCACGTCAGCAGCAGGTCGCGGCCGTCGAGGTGCGGCGGGGGCGCGCCGCCGAGCAGCTGACGGTACACCGCCTGCCGCCGCTGCTGCCGGTCGGTGAGGACGGCGCCGGGGAGCAACTGACCCGGCGGCAACTCATCCTCCGGGCCGGTGGCGAACCCGCCGTCGGGCGCGAACCGGGCCGCCAGCGGCTGCCGCTGCGCGCTCACGACCAGCGCGTCGGCCGGCGACGCGAGGCCGGGCGCGACGAGCCGGCCTTCCAACCCCGCCGGCCCGAACCGCGCCACGGCCGTAACCGGCCCCGGCCGCGTGGTGGCGCGGAAGCGGCCGGTCCGCACGCCGGCGGGAAGGTCCAGCCCTTCGACGTGCCACGCGTCGGTGTCGGTGTACACGCGGGTGCGGGTCTGCCCTTCGAGGCCGGCCGCGTCCAGGTCGAGCATGCCGCCGTGCGGCGCCGCCAGCGGCACCGACCCGGACGCCGGTTGGTACACCGCGAAGACGCCGTTCAACACCACCTCGTCGGTCCCGGCCACCGGCTCGGCCACGGCCACGACGGCGACCGTCGGCGGGATGGCGCGGCGCGACAGTTCCGCGTGGCCGACGAACACGCCCGCCGCGCCGACCGCCGCGGCCGGGGCCAGCCAGCCGACCAGCTCCGGCCGCCGCGACCGCCGCAGCCCCACGCCGATGCCGCCGACCGCGACGAGGAAGCCGCCGAGCACGACGGCCGCGGTGCCGCGGGACATCACGGCGTAGCCCACCTCGTCGTCGAGGAGCGGGCGGAGGGCGTCCGCCGGCAGCGATCCCGGCTGGCCGCGCGGGTGCAACTCGGTCGCCAGTTCCTGCACCGCGTCGGCGCCGGGCGGCGGGCCGGGGCGCGGCACGCCCTTCACCGGCGCGGGCGGCGGGCCGGGCGGCGGCAGCCAGCCGGCGGCGCCGAGTGTGGTGACGATGACGCGGCCGCGGCCGACGTTGCGGGCGAACCCGGCCGGCCAGCCGTTCGCCACCGCGAACACCCGGTCGCCGTCGGCCGGCAGGACGCGGACTTGGTTCACTGGCGCGTCGAAGTCGCGGCCCGGCGGCGGCGGGCCGGGCTGACCCAGCCGCACGCGCGTCAGGCCGACGCGGTCCACCACCTCGACCGGCCGGTCGTCGCCGAGCAGCGACGCGGCGGCGTCGGGGTCGGTGAGGTCGAGCATGACCCACAGCCGGCCGCCGCGGGCCACCCACTGCCGCAGCGCCCACCGCCCGGCCGGGTCGGCCGCGAGCCGGTTCCCCGCGACCACGACGTGATCGACCCCCTCGAACGCTTCGGGCGTCGGCGGCAGCGGCCCGTCGGTCGGCGTCGCCAGCTCCTCCGTCAGCGCGGCCGTCTTGCGGACCAGCTTCACGAACGCGGCGGCGTCGG
This sequence comes from Urbifossiella sp., assembly GCA_035629595.1. Lineage (GTDB taxonomy): Bacteria > Planctomycetota > Planctomycetia > Gemmatales > Gemmataceae > Urbifossiella. The sequence continues at coordinate 13,625 of DASPHQ010000565.1, forward strand.
CGTGTGCCTCGTCGGCGAACAGCGCCGTGGTCGGCGTGCGGGCGCGGAACGGCACCGGCCGGGTGCGGAGCTTCTCCCCCTCGCCGGTCCGCAGCACGAGCGCGTCGGCGCCGCCGGTGCGGTCGAACAGCAGCGCGCGAACGTCGACGCTGTCGCCGGCCGGCGGTGCGGGTCCGACGGGGAGCCACGCCGTGAGGACGGCGCGCGGCGGCACCCACACGTCGCGGGCGAAGCGCGCCCCGGGCCGGGCGTCGTACTCGACCGCGACGCGGGCGTTGCGCGGCTCGGCGGTCCCGTTGGCGACGGCGAAGCGGAGGGCGCCGCCGGGGTCGGTGAGGTGCGCGCGGGGGCCGGCGGGGGTGAGCCCCTGGAGGCGGAGGGCGTCGTCCTGGGCGCGGCCGGCGGGCGCGAGGAGGGCCAGGGCGACCGCGGCCGGTGCGAGTCGGACGGCGGGCATCGGGACGTTCTATAGGTTCCGCCCGGCGAGTCGGTCGCCTCAGCCCTCGGGTTCTCGGCTCGGGGTTTGAGCCCGGAGGGCGACGGCGTGTAGCCCGGGGTGCAACCCCGGGCGGGCGACGGCGTGGTTCGAAGTGTCATGCGGCGCGAACTCCGCCGCAGGCCGCCCGGGGTTCCACCCCGGGCTACTCGCCGACGCCCTCCGGGCTCAGGAATCGGTCCGCCACGCCCCGCGGAACAGCGTCCGCCGCTCGCCGGGGTGGTCCGCCAGCAGCAACTCGTGCGGATCGGCGGCGTCCCGATCGGGGAGCGGCACCGCCACCGCGTCGGCCGACTTCCCCGCCTCCAGGCTGCCGGCCTCGTCCGCCCAGCCGAGCGCTTCCGCCCCGGACAGCGTGACCATCCGCAGGATCACGTCGGCGGGAAGGTCGGGCCGGCGGGTGCGGAGGAAGCGCGCCTCGGCGAGCGGGTCGAGGTCGGGGTTCGACGCGAGGCCGTCGGTGCCGAGGCAGACGCGGACGCCGCGGGCCAGGAAGTCGCGGACCGGGTGCGGCGGGTGGCCGAACGCGGCGTGCGTGCGCGGGCAGTAGACGACGGTCGCGCTCCGCGGCAGCCGCCGCGTGGGCGTCAGGTAGTTGGCGTGAACGTACAGGTCGGGCGCCCGCCGGAGCCGGCGCACCAGCCATTCCTCGGGTTCATGAGCCAGGCCGTCCGGCTCCCACGCGCCGACGCGCTTGAGGAACTCGACCAGCGGTCCGCGGCGGTGTCGGAGCAACTCGCGTTCGGCCGGCGACTCGGCGAGGTGAACCGCGACCGGAAACCGACCCTCGCGCGCCAGGGCCACCGCCTCCTTGTGCAGGCGGGCGTTGACGCTGTACGGGGCGTGGGGGCTGAGGCCCGGTCGGCAGAGCGGCGTCGGTTCCCGGCCGCCGACCCACGCCCGGGCCGCTTCGACCCCGGCCGCCACGCGGGCGTGCGGCAGCCCGATCAACTCGCGGTACACGATCGCTCGCACCGGCGCCGCCGCGACGGCGTCCCAGCTGGCGCCGTCGGCGCTGATGTCGCCGAGGAGTGTGGTGCCGAACCGCAGCGCCTCGGCGAGTCCGTCGCGGATGTCGGCTTGCACCTGCTCCGGCGTGCGGCCGCGGCGGTAGGCGACGACGGCGCGGAGCCAGTCGGTGAAGTGGGCGGCGTCGGTCGGCGGGGTGCGGCCGCGGGCGCCGCTGAGGTCGAGGTGGGTGTGGGCGTTCACCAGCCCGGGGATCAGCGCGACGTTGCCGAGGTCGGCGTCGGCGGTGCGGGTGCCGCGCGGCTCGACGGCGACGACGCGGCCGGCGGCGACGGTGAGGGTGCCGTTGGGCAGCGGCGGCGCGGCGACGGGGAAGACGACACGGGCGGTGTACGTGACGGCGTCCGCGAACCCGGGGGCGGGGTGGGTTGTCTGCTGTGGCGGGTCGGTCGCCAAGTGGAAAGGCCCCCGTCTGATACGCGGGGAAGCGCGGGTTCGATTCCCGCCCGACCCACTGCGCAATACGCTAGAAATCTCAGGAAAACTGCTACAGACGTTGCTCTGAAGCCGGCCCCGGTTTATCCTTCATTTACGGTCCGCGGACCGGAAACCCCGGAGGTGCCCACCATGGCCCGTCCCCGCAACCCTGTCCCCACCTACTCCCGACACCCTTCGAACAACACGGCCCGCTGCTGGGTTGGCGGGAAGTGGGTCACCCTCGGCCCGTGGAATTCTACCGAGAGCCTGGAGGCCCACCGCCGCCTCTGCGCCGAACTGGCCGCGGTCGGCCCGGAGGTCGTCGCCGCGAAGTCCTCAGCCGGCGCCGGGGCCACGGTGAACGAGCTGCTGCTCGCGTTCATGGAGCACGCCCAGACGTTCTACCGCCGCACCGACGGCACGCCGACGAACGAGGTGGACGAGTACAAGCAGGCACTGCGGTTCGTGAAGAACCTCTACGGGCTGACGCCGGCCGCGAACTTCGGGCCGCTCGCGCTCAAGGCCGTCCGGACGGAGATGGTGGCGAAGGGATGGTGCCGGACGCGGGTGAACGCCCAGGTCGGCCGGGTGAAGCGGGCGTTCCGGTGGGCGGCGTCGGAGGAGATCGTTCCCGGGTCGGTTGTCGTGGATCTCGCCACCGTCGCCGGGCTGAAGCGGAACCGCACGCCGGCGCCCGAGCGGAAGAAGGTCGGCCCCGCCCCGGAGAAACTCTACGCCGCCACGCTCCCCCACCTACGGCCGACGCCGCTGGCGATGGTCGAGCTGCAGCGCCTCAGCGGCCTCCGTCCCGGCGAGGTTCGCCACCTCGCCCCTCGCGACATCGACACGACCGGCGACCTCTGGGTGTACGCCCCTGCGGACCACAAGATGTCGTACCTCGGCCGCGACAAGGCCGTGCCACTGTCGCGGTCGGCTCGCGCGCTGCTCGAGGTGTGGACTACCGGCCTCGGCCCAGACGACCTGGTGTTCACCCCAGCCCGGGCCGCCGCTGAGCGCGACGCCGCGAAGCGGGCCGCGCGCATGACGAAGGTCCAGCCGTCGCAGGCGGACCGCAAGAAGCCGCCTCCGACGCTTAAGACCAGGACGCCGCCGCGGTTCACCACGATGGGCTACGCCGCCATGATCCGCCGTGCCTGCGACGCCGCGTTCCCCCTCCCGGCCGCGCTCGCACCACGGCGGGTCGGGACACGGAAGGAGACGCCGCCGCAGTGGTGGGCGCGACTGATCGACGAGGAGAAGGCCGCGGTGAAGGCCTGGCGACTGGCGCACCGCTGGCACCCGAACCAGCTGCGGCACTCGTTCGGGACCGAGGTGCGGGAGAAGTTCGGGCTAGAGGTGGCCCAGACGCTCCTCGGCCACGCGAAGGCGGACGTGACCCAGGTGTACGCGGAGCGGGTGAAGAAGGCGGCGGAGGAGGCGGTGAGGGCGATGGGGTGACCGCCGTACCGACGACACCCGCCTCGACCTCCACCCGATGACGAAGGTGGAGTTGTCGAACTCGCACGGCCGGCTGGCAGTGTACGTGCCGCTGCCGGTGGCGCACGCCGAGCCGGCCCCCGCGAAGGTGACGCTAAAGGCCCGCGATCTGGGCGGCGAGTCTGGGTCGATCGCAACGTGCGGCGCGGGGATGGCGCCGGACGGGAATAAGATCGCGGGGGTGTGCCTGGACACGTTCGTGAGCGCGTGGGACGCGGCGACTGGCGCCGAGCTGGCCGCGTGGAAGGGGTACACCGACCGTTCGACCACACGCTACGTGTGTGGGATGTGCGATCACTTCTAGGCCGTCACTAACATCACTGACATCCGCACCAAGTCCCAGCCGGTGAACGCTGGGTCGGCCTTGATCGTCGCTTCGACACCGGGTTCGCCAGCTTCTTCACCGGCTTCACCCTCACGAACACCTTCTTGCCGGCTTCGTCGCTCGGGTCGGGCGTCGGGCCGACGGTCACCTCGATGACGCAGACCACGCTCTTCTCGTCGCCGGTGTGGTAGAGGAAGACGCGGTCGCCCTTCGCTGCGACCTGCGGGTACTTCTGCGCCGAGGCGTTCGAGACGCCGTCCCAGATGGTCTTCTTGTCGCGGGTCAGACCGAAGCCGCCACGGTGGGCGCGACCGCCGTTCGACGCACAATCTCCGCCAGTTGCCCGGTTCCCCGCGGGTCGAGCGTCGCCAGTCTCCGCACCCCGCGTGAAGGAGTCACGCATGGGACCACTATCCTGCTGGTTGCCCGGCTCACCCCCGCCGCCGACCAGGCGTAGCTGTAGCGGTCGGGTTCGACCTTGAACAACCAGAACCCTATGCGTCGCCCCCGTGGTGGGATCGCACTCTGTAACGGAGTTGTGAGTGGGGCGGCAACTGAGATTGCATTCCGCCCACCCCCGGCGTCAGCTCGCGGTCGTGGTGTGTCTCCCCGGCGGTGGGTGCCGATGAGGGTGGGGCGACCTCGGACCCTGCGGAGCCGTTCCGGGGTGATCTCCTACGGGGTGACGAGCTACGGCTACGACGTGCGCGTGGACCGGCACTACAAGGTGTTCACGAACGTGTGGGGCCGCACGGTCGACCCGAAGCAGTTCGACCCGAAGTCGTTCGTGGACATGGAAGGCGACCACTGCATCATCCCGCCGAACAGCTTCGCCTTCTCC
>DASPHQ010000566.1:0-3666 GCA_035629595.1 Urbifossiella sp.
CCGCGACTGCCGCCGCGCCGACCGCCTCGGAGTAGCTCGCGGTCTGGAACTCGATCGCGTCGGCCCCGAGCGTCTTCGCCATGTCCACCTGTGCCACGTCGGGGTCGATGAACAGCGAGACGGGAATGCCGGCCGCCTTCAGCCGCTCGACCGCGCCGCGGGTTTGCGGCTCCGTGGCGATCACGTCGAGGCCGCCCTCGGTGGTCAGCTCCTGCCGCTTCTCGGGAACGAGCGTCGCCTCGTCCGGCTTCACCTTCAGGGCGATGGCAATGATTTCGTCGTAGGCCGCGAGTTCGAGGTTCAGCCGCGTGGTGACGGTCTCCCGCAACAGGTACACGTCGCGGTCGTTGATGTGGCGGCGGTCCTCGCGGAGGTGGACGGTGATGCCGTCGGCCCCGCCGAGCGTGGCGAGGATGGCCGCGGCGACGGGGTCGGGTTCCTTCGCCCGCCGGGCCTGACGGACGGTGGCGACGTGGTCGATGTTGACGCCGAGGCGGATCACGGGCGTGTGAGGGGTTGGAGGTTAACGGACCACCGCTCATGCTACACGAACAAAGCCCACCCGTTGCTTCGGGTGGGCTTTCTGACACTCCTACTGCTCCCGGAGTTCGGGCTAACGCGAATACCTCGCCAGGTAGTCGAGCACGTCGCGGTAGCGGGCCAACTCGCGGATGAGCAGGCGGTACAGCAAAACGCCCAGCACGACGCACCCGATCCGCTCCAGTATCGGGCTGATGACCGGGAAGGAGAACCAGACCGCGAAGAAGAAGTAGTTCAGCGCGATCAGCGCGAGCACCGTCGGCACCAGGAACTGGAACAGCCGGCTGACGCGGTAGCGGCTGTCGAAGTACATGTGAACCGCCAGCCGGGCCTCGTCGAAGAGTTGCGCCAGAAACCACTTGCGCGCCGCCGGGTCGGGCTCGGACGGCGGGTGAAGGACGGCCCCGTCCGGCGGCGGCGGGGGCTCCGCGTTCAGCAGCGCGAGGGCGGTGGAGCGGCGCGACCGGGTCGGCGGCGGGAGCGCGTCGTCGTCGTGCAGCGGCTCGGCCATGCCTCAGCCCTCGGGCGTCCGTGGTGCGGCTAGGTTACCGGTCGGCCGGCTGCCGCTCAAGCCGACCCGCCCCGACTTCCGATTGACTGTCGGGTGGGGGCCGCGGTATTGCACCCGCACGGATCGTACCAGACGCCAGGCAAGGACGCCGGATGCCTCCTCGAACGACCATCGTCGGCGGGTGCGGTCACGTCGGCCTGCCGCTCGGCATCGCCTTCGCCGACGCCGGCGCCGAGGTGACGCTCCTCGACACCCACGCCGGCCGCGTCGGCGAGGTGAACGCCGGGCGGATGCCGTTCCTCGAGTGGGGCGCCGACGCCGCCCTCGCCCGCACCCTCGCCGCCGGCAAACTCACCGCCACCACCGACGCCGACTCCGTATCGACGGCCGAAGTGGTGGTCGTGACGATCGGCACGCCGGTGGACGAGTTCCTCGACCCGAAGGTCCGCACCTTCGACCGCGCGATGGACGACCTTCGCCACCGCCTGCGGCCGGGGCAGCTGCTCGTTCTCCGCAGCACCGTCTACCCCGGCATGACGGAGCGGCTGATCGCCCGCTTCCGCGAGTCCGGGCCGGCCGTCGACGTCGCGTTTTGCCCCGAGCGCATCGCCCAGGGCTACGCGCTGAAGGAACTCTACGAGCTACCGCAAATCGTCAGCGGCTCGTCGCCGAGCGCTATCCGCCGCGCGAAGGAGCTGTTCCGGCTGCTGACGCCGGACCTCGTGGAGTTGCCGCCACGGGAGGCCGAGCTGGCGAAGCTGTTCGCCAACACGTACCGCTACGTCAACTTCGCGGTGTCGAACCAGCTGTACCTGATCGCGCAGCGGCACGGGGCCGACTTCGCCCGCATCCACGCCGCGGTGACGCACAAGTACCCGCGCCTCGGCGGCTTCCCGAAGGCCGGCTTCGCCGGCGGGCCGTGCCTCCTCAAGGACACGATGCAGCTCGCCGGGTTCAATCACAACTCGTTCCCGCTGGGCCAGGCGGCCATGATGGTGAACGAAGGGCTGCCCGCGGCGCTCGTCGATTTCGTGAAGCAGACGCGCGACCTGAGCCGCGACACGGCGGCGATCCTCGGCATGGCGTTCAAGGGGAACTGCGACGACCCCCGCGACTCGCTGGCGTACAAGCTCCGCAAGGTGCTCACCCTCGAGTGCCGCGACGTGCTCTGCTCCGACCCGTACATCGCCGACCCGTCGTTCGTCACCGCCGACGAGGCGATCGGCCGCGCGGACGTGGTGTTCGTCGGCGCCTGCCACGCCGAGTACAAGCACCTGCGGTTCCGCCAGCCGGTGATCGACGTATTCGACTTCCTCCCGCCGCGCGCGGAGCCCGCCCGGCAGGCCGCGTGATCGGAGATTCGCCTTGAAGGTTCTCGTCACCGGCGCCGCCGGGTTCATCGGCACCTACCTCGTGAAGGAACTCCTCGCCCACGGCCACGACGTGGTCGGCGTGGACAACTACTCGAAGTACGGCCCCACCCGCCAGGACTGCGACGACCACCCGCGCTACAAACTCGTCGTCGGCGACGCCAAGGACACCGACCTCCTCAAGACGCTGCTGGCCGACTGCGACGGGTTCGTCGCCGGGGCCGCGATGATCGGCGGCATCACGTACTTCCACGCTTACGCCTACGACCTCATCGCCGAGAACGAGCGCATCACCGCCGCCGCGTTCGACGCCGCCGTGCACGCCTACCGCACCGGCGCCCTCCGCAAGATCACGGTCATCTCGTCGTCGATGGTGTTCGAGAATGCGACGACGTTCCCGAGCAAGGAGGGCGACCAGCGCAAGTGCCCGCCGCCGGCCAGCACCTACGGGTTCCAGAAGCTCGCCGTCGAGTACTTCGCGCAGGGCGCGTACGAGCAGTACGGCATGCCGTTCAGCATCGCCCGGCCGTTCAACTGCGTCGGCATCGGCGAGAAGCGCGCCCGCGGCGAGGAGGAGGTGTTCAGCGGCAACGTGAAGCTGGCGATGAGCCACGTCGTGCCGGACCTCGTGCAGAAGGTGCTGAAGGGGCAGGACCCGCTGCACATCCTCGGCGGCGGCCAGCAGGTGCGGCACTACACGTACGGCGGCGACCTGGCCCGCGGCATCCGCCTGTGCGTCGAACACCCGAACGCGCTGAACGAGGACTTCAACCTCTCGACGGCGACCAGCACGACCGTGCTGGAGCTGGCGGAGCTGATCTGGACGAAGATCCACGGCAGCGCGAAGCCGTTCCGGTACACGAGCGACAAGCCGTACGCCTACGACGTGCAGTGCCGCATCCCGGACACGACGAAGGCCCGCGAGCAGCTCGGGTTCGTCGCCGACACGCCGCTCGATGTCATCCTCGACGAGGTGATCCCCTGGATCGCCGAGCAGGTGGAACTGGGGGTGATCTGATGCCCCCGGAGCCGCTGAGTCTGGTCGTGCCGGTGTACAACGAGGCGGACAACTTCCCGAACCTCGTTCGGGAGGTCGAGCGCCACGTCCCGCAGCCGTTCACCCTGAACGTCGTCTACGACTTCGACGCCGACACCACGGTGCCGGTGGCGCAGGAGTTCGCGAAGTCGCGGCCGTGGCTGCGGCTCGTGAAGAACCGCTACAAGGGCGTCGTCGGGGCGCTGCGG
>DASPHQ010000567.1:0-3872 GCA_035629595.1 Urbifossiella sp.
CGGCGACTACCTGCTCAAGGGCAACCTGACCCGGCTCTCCGCCGTGGTCGAGCGCGAGCTGCGCGAGGCCGAGGGCCGCCGGGCCCGCCGCCGGGCGGAGCAGGCCGCCGCGCTCCTGGCCAGCGTCGTCGAGTCGTCCGACGACGTCATCCTCTCCAAGTCACTCGACGGGGTCATCACCTCGTGGAACCCCGGGGCCGAGCGGCTGTACGGGTGGACGGCGGCAGAGGGCGTCGGCCGCCACATTTCCTTCCTCGTCCCGGCCGACCGGGCGGAGGAGTTGGCCGGGATCGCGGCCCGCCTGGGGCGGGGCGAGCGGGTCGAGTCCTTCGAGACGGTGCGGCTGCACCGGGACGGCACGCGGGTCGAGGTGTCGGTCACCGCCTCCCCACTCCGGGACCGGGACGGCCGGCCGATCGGTGCCACCACAATCGCCCGAGACATCCGCGACCGGAAGCGGGCCGAGGCGGCGCAGGCCCGGGACGCCCTCGTCCTGGCCAACGTCCGGGACGCGGTCGTCGTGACCGACCCCGACGGCGTCGTGACCGACTGGAACGACGGGGCGACCCGGTTGTTCGGGTGGGCGGCCGGGGAGATGCTGGGACGGCATTACACGGAGCGCTACCCGGCGTCCGCGCGGGCGTTCATCACCGAGGAGGTGCGCAAGCGGGCCGACGGCGGGGCGTCCGGGTGGGAGTTCGAGGACTGGCGGAAGGACGGGTCGCGGGTGTGGGTCGAGACCCGGGTCAGCCGGATCACCGACCCGTCAGGCCGGGTCGTGGGCGTGCTGGGGGTGTCCCACGACATCAGCGACAGGAAGTGTTCGGAGGACCGCCTAAGCAGCTACCAGCTCAGCCTGGAGGGGGCGAACGCCCATCTGAGAGTGCTGATCGTCACCGACGGGTTGACCGGGACGAACACCCGGGCGGCGTTCGACGCCGAGCTGGCCGAGGAGTTCGGCCGGGCCACCCGGCGCGGGAACCCCATGTCTCTGCTCATGCTGGACGTGGACCACTTCAAGCGGTTCAACGACACGTTCGGCCACCCGGCCGGGGACGCCGTGCTGCGGGCGGTGGCCGCCACGTTGCGGGCGACGGCCCGGACTAACGACACCGTGGCCCGGTACGGCGGGGAGGAGTTCGCCGTCATCCTGCCGGACACCGACCGCAGCGGGGCGATGGTGGTGGGCGAGCGGTTCCGCCGGGCGGTGGCCGGGAAAACCGGGGACGGCCAGGGCGTCACGGTCAGTGTCGGCGTCGCCACCCTCACGCCGTCGATTACGGACGCCGCCATGATGGTAACGGAGGCCGACCGCGGCCTCTATCACTCCAAGCAGGCGGGCCGGAACCGGGTTCACCACGGCAGCGCAGCGACGACACCGTTGACGACTCCAACATGAACCACCAGGTAGTGACCACGATGACGCTACCTCTCCGGATCTTGATCGTCGAGGACTCGGCGGACGACGCCGAGGTGGCCCTGCTCGAGCTCGCCCGCGGCGGGATCGCCCCGGCCGCGCGGCGGGTCGAGTCGGCCGCCGAGATGCGGGCCGCCCTGGCCGACGGGCCGTGGGACGCCGTCCTGTCCGACTACACCATGCCCGGGTTCGGGGCGGCCGAGGCGTTCGCCCTGTGCCGGGCGGCCGACCCGGACCTGCCGTTCGTCGTGGTGTCGGGCACGATCGGCGAGCACCGGGCGGTCGAGATGATGCGGGCGGGGGCCGGCGACTACCTGCTCAAGGGGAACCTGGCCCGGCTGGCCGCGGCCGTCGAGCGGGAGGTGCGGGAGGCCAAGGGGCGGCGGGGGCTGCGCGGGGCCGAGCGGAAGGCCCGCGACCTCGCGGCCATCGTGGCGTCGTCCGACGACGCCATCGTCGGAAAGACCCTGGCCGGCACCGTCACGAGCTGGAACGCCGGGGCCGAGCGGCTGTACGGGTACGCCGCCGGTGAGATCGTCGGGCGGAGCATCGCCCCGCTCATCTCGCCCGACCGACCGGACGAGGAGGCCGGCCTTCTGGGCCGGGTGGCCGGCGGAGAGCGGGTCGAGCATTTCGAGACGGAGCGGGTGCGGAAAGACGGCACGCGGGTTGACATCTCCATCACCCTGTCGCCCGTTCGAGACGAGGACGGACGGGTCGTCGGGGTGTCCGCCATCGCCAGGGACATCGGCGATCGGAAGCGTCAGGACGCGGCCCTCCGGGCGAGCGAGGCAAGGCTGCTGAGGGCCCAGCAGGTGGCGAACGTCGGAAGTTGGGAAACCGATCCGGCAACACTCGAGGTGACGTGGTCCGACCAGACCTACCGGATATTTGAAGTCGAGCCGCGGACGGGGTCGATGACGCATGGTCGATTTTTGGATCTCGTGCATCCCGAGGACCGGACGAGGGTACATCAGGCGTTCCTGGAGTCGCTCACCCACGGTTCGCCGAGCGAGATCACGCACCGGATTCTAACGCCCGCCGGAACGCTCAAGTCCGTGGAGGAGCACTGGCAGGTCGAGGCCGACGACCGGGGCAAGCCGATCCGGGTGGTCGGGACCTGCCAGGACGTGACGGACCGCACGCGATCGGAAGAAGTCCTCCGATACAGCGAGGAGCGATACCGGTCGCTGGTCGACGCGACCGCCGCGATCGTCTGGGACTCCCCGGCATCCGGGGCGTTCGATTCGGAGCAGCCGGGGTGGACGAAGTTCACCGGGCAGACGGTCGAGCAACACCGGGGGTGGGGGTGGCTGGACGCGATTCACCCCGACGACCGGGAGAAGTCTGCCCGGGCGTGGGAAGCGGCGGTGGCGACGCAGTCCGTGTACCTCGTCGATCACCGCCTCCGTAATGCGGACGGCGAGTACCGCCACATGACCGGTCGTGCCATCCCCATCCTGGACGGCGACGGGGCGATCCGGGAGTGGGTCGGCGTTCACACCGACGTGACCGAGCGGCAGCGGGCCGACAGCGACCGGCGGGAACTCCTCGACCGGCTCAACCTCCAGATCGAGCGACTGCCCCTGGCCTACCTGCTGACCGGGCCGGACTTGCGCTACACCCGCTGGAACCCCGCGGCGGAGCGGATCTTCGGCTTCGCGGAGGCCGAGGTTCTCGGCCGGCACCCGTTTGATGTCGTCGTCCCCCCACAGGCCCGGACCCGCGTGGGCGAAATCTTCGACCTCCTGAAGGGCGGGGACATGAACGCCCACGGGACCAGTGAAAACATCACCCGGGACGCCCGTACCATCACCTGCGAGTGGTACAACACCCCACTGTTCGACGCGGCCGGTATTTTCACCGGGGTTCTCTCGTTGGCCCAGGATGTGACCGAGCGGAAGCGGCTGGAGGAGCAGTACCACCAGGCCGAGCGGCGACTGCACCACGTCGTGGCATCCAGCCCCGTCGTGCTGTTCACGCTGGCACTCGCGGCCGACCACGTCCACGGCATCGACTGGATCGGCGAGAACCTGCTGGACGTGCTCGGGCACCGCCCCGATGCGGCCCTCAGCCCGGACTGGTGGCGGGCGAACATCCACCCCGAGGACCGGCAACGGGTGGTCGCGCAGACCGACGCCGACCTGTTCGGCCACGGCCATGCGACCCACGAGTATCGGTTCCGGCACGGGGACGGGAGCTACCGGTGGACGCGGGGAGAACTGCGGCTGATCCGCGACGCGGCCGGCCGGCCCGTCGAGGTCGTCGGCTCGTGGTCGGACATCACCGAGCGCAAGAGCCTGGAGGAGCAGTTCCGGCAGGCCCAGAAGATGGACGCGGTGGGCCGTCTGGCGGGCGGGGTGGCCCACGACTTCAACAACCTGCTCACCGTCATCAACGGCTACGGGGAGATCGTCCACGCCGCTCTCCCGGCGGACCACCCGAGCCGCGAGTT
>DASPHQ010000568.1:0-3096 GCA_035629595.1 Urbifossiella sp.
TGAGGAACGGCCGCCGGTCGAGGAACAGGCCGCGGGTCCGCGCCCGCCGGCCGACGATGCAGACGGCGTTGGTCGCGTGCCCCCACTCCGGCCGCACCTGGGCCAGGTCCTCGGCGCGGTCGTCCATGTGCTGCCGGGCCGCCGCCGGGGTGATCGCCAGCGGGGCCGACTCGAACCGCCGGGCGCGCTCGTGGGCGTTCCGGCCGACCGCCTCCTCCACGGACGCCTGCGCCGCCCGGAACTCGTCCTGGTGCGTCGCCGGGACCAGGTCCGTGTCGACGAACTTGACGTACTCGTTGCAGGTGTTGTGCAGCCCGCCGACGAACACCGTGTCGGCCGGGATCGGCAGCCCGCGGGCGGCGAGCGCGGTCCGCACCCGCGGGTCGTTGAGGATTTGCGCGACGGCCCGGCCGTTCGGCCCGCCGACCGCCCCGCCGCACGCCCCGCAGTCGTGCGCCGACTCGTGCGGGTTGTTCATGCTGTGCGACCCGTGCCCCAGGGTGAACACCAGCCGGGCGAAGTTCCGCGTCAGCCCGACGTCCCGCAGGACCCGCTCGGCAATCCCCGTCATCTCCTCGACGGAAAACCCGACGCCGCCCCCCTCCGGGCCGGGTTGAGGGTCCGTCCGCTCGAGCCGCAGGCGGGTCTTCTTCGGCGCCCGGACTAACCACCCGGCCCGGCGGCGGAGGCGGGCGGTCAGTCGGGGGAACAAGACCCGGGCGACCAGCGGGAAGGTCGCCAGCACGCCGAGGAAGGTGGTGATGACGGCCCCGAGGGCGACCCCGCGGGTGCCGAGGTGGAGTTGGTGCGAGGTCCGGCCGAGCGCCCGCCGCACCCGCCGCGTCCGCCGATCCCCCTGCTCGCCCGCCTCGAACGGCCGTTCCTCGACCCAGTGCTTGGGGTGGACGACGACCGGGCACAGCGGGGCGTAGTGCGCCTCCGCCACGCCCCGGTAGTACATGACCACGGCGAAGAACCCGGCCGTCCCGATGGTCTCGCAGTCCGGAGCCACCTCCTCGAGGTGCCGGCGGAACGACTCCTCCCGCTCGTCGATGCAGGTGATGACCTGGAACCTTGGGCGGACGGATGAAGGCGGAAGGATGAAGGATGAATCGGGATCCGCTCCGCTCTTCTCCTCATCCTTCATCCTTCCGCCTTCATCCTTCAAACAGAGCGCGTCGAGCGTCTGTTCGCGGAAGCGCCGCTCGTAGGCGAGGTGGAACACGCGCCGCCGCTCCACCGAGTCGAACGCCTCGATCTCCCCGACCAGTGCGGCCCAGTCGGCGGGAGTGAGGTGGTGCAGCTCGTCCGGGGTCCACCCCAACGTCTGCGCGAGGAGGAACACCGGCAGCGCCCGCGCCTCGGCCGTCGGCGGGGTCGGCGGGGCGAGCCGCGCCCGGAGATCGTCCCGCAGCCCGGAGAGAGGTCCGGTGTACCCCAACTCCTCGCGGGCGGCGTGGGCCGCGGCGAACCGGTCGAGCAGCAGCCGGACGGCGAGGAAGCCGATCAGGCTGTCGGCCGCGGCCGGAAACGCGAAGCGGTCGGGCCGCTCCTCGGCCTCGTGGATCATCCCGCACCACCCGCGCAGCGCGAGCAGCGTCGCCGACAGGTACTCCCCCCACTCGTCCTCGCCGACCCCGAGGGCGGCCAGCGACGCGGCGAGCGAGTCCAGCGGCCCGGTGCCGGCGTCCGCGAGTCGAGCCAGCTCGGCCCGCACCCCGGCAAACCACCGGTCGGGCGGCCCCGCGGCGCCGCGGTAGACGGAGCAGAAGGCCGGGAGGAACCCCCGCTCACGGTCGGGGAGCAGCCAGTGCGAGACGCCCTGGTCCAGGTAGGCGGCACAGAACCGGATCATCACCGCGTTGACCCACTGGTCGGTGTCCACGCCGGCGACCCGCAGCAGGAGGTCGCGGTGGCGAACCAGGCGGTCGGGGTCGGGGCTCCGGGCCGGCACCTTCGCGACCCCGTCCAGGCAGACGCCCCACAGGGCTTCGAGGCTGAACGCCTCCCAGGTCGCCGGGTCCCACGTCTCGATCCCGGCGTCGCGGAACCTGGCGAACAGGGCCGGCACCCAGCCCGGCACCGCCCAGGCCGCCCCGTCCCAGGCCCGGAGGTCGCGCATCACCCACCGCCGCGTCTCAGCGATCAGGTGCGCCCGCTCGGCGGCGGACGTCCCGGGCCGGACCGTTCGCAGGGCGTTGGTTTCTTCCAGGTACCACCGGAGTTCGTCGGCCGACCCGGTGGGGAGGGGGTGTTGCAACATCGCCAGGCGGAGCCCGACGCGGCTGTTGCGGGGCGGTACGACGTCGTTCGCCCGCTCGCCGAGGTCGTCGTCGAGCACGGCCCGCAGGTCGGGGAAGCGGATCCGGCCGCGGCCGAGCGCGTCCCGGAACTTCGACTCGGACAAGTACGGCTGGCAGCCGAACGCCGCCGCCCCGCGGCGGACGGCCTCGTCGAACGGCAGGTCCTCGAAGGCGTGGAGGGTGTTGTGGTGGATGAAGACGGTGATCGGCCCCTGGGCCGGGAGGAGGTGGGCCGCGTGCCCGACCACGGCGCGGAGCCGGGCGAGCGGGTCGGGGCTCCCCTCGGTCGGATCGACGTCGGGGGGTGTGTTCATCGGTCAACTGCCTGGTGGGGAGATCCCTGGCAACGTGTAGGGTAGTTGCTACGCGAGAGCAGAACAGGTCTGCCGGGGCCGGCCGAGGAGTTGCTCACGTTCTTCCGTGCCCAGTGTCGCGGACCGCGGCCGGTCCACCGCCACCGGCGAAGCGATTGCCGAGGTAGTTCCGAGTCCGGGCCGCACGGCCGTCGAGTCGGACCTGGGCCGCGTCCGTGACCCGCACACGGGCGGCCCCGCGGCCGGAAACGTGCGGCACCGGGCCGCCCGCACGGGGTAGGATGGCGGGATGTTCGTCACGACCCGGTGGAGCCTTGTCGCGGCCGCGCAGGATCCGGCCGCCCCGCACGCCCGGGAGGCGCTCGCCGACCTGTGCCGGGCGTACTGGTTCCCGGTCTACGCCTACGTCCGCCGCCGCGGCCACGACCGCCACGCCGCCGAGGACCTCACCCAGGGGTTCTTCGCCCGCCTGCTCGAGA
>DASPHQ010000569.1:0-9429 GCA_035629595.1 Urbifossiella sp.
GCTCGACGCTGGCGGGCGCCTTCCGCACGCTCCGACTCACCGCCGACGGCAAGCGGGTGTTCCACGTCCACGCCCAGGTGGCGAACTCGGTCAGCAACGGCGACTGGTCCGTCGCGCCGGACCTCGGCCAGGTCGACACTCCCGGGGGCGACCCGCTGCTGGTACCGTCGCGGGACGGCGGGCGTGTGTTGTTCGGCCGCGGGGTGAGCAAGCTGGTCGTTCTGGACGGCGCCACGGGCAAGGCGCTGCCCGCGCTGGAGGGCGTGGAACTGGTGGACGCCCACCGCATGACCGCCGCGTTCTCCTCCGACGGTCGACTCCTCGCCGCGTCGTACACCCGGTTCGAGAGGCGGGAGGTCGTCCGCAAGGGCGGGTTCAACACCCCGCCCGGGAGCGCACCGCCGACGCAGACGGAATACAAGGCCGGCGAGCAGCGGCTCGCCGTGTGGGACACGACCACGGGGAAGCTGATCCGGTCGTGGCCCGGCCGGGTGACGGCGCTGGCGTTCCACCCGTCGCGGCCGGTGCTCGCGGTGCTGGAGCCGAACGGCGCCCAGACGCGGCTCGGGCTGTGGGACTTCACCGCGGAGTGAATCACGCCCCAAAGCCCGGGGACGGCCGTCCCCGGGCTTTCACCCGCGCCCTACGTTAACCCCTGGTCTTTCAGGGGGCACTTCATGGCGGCGTCCGCGTGGGTGGTCGAGGTGACGGCCGACACCTTCCAGCAGGAGGTCGTCGACAAGTCGCGCGAGGTGCCAGTCGTCGTCGACTTCTGGGCGCCGTGGTGCGGGCCGTGCCGCGCCCTCACCCCGGTCCTCGAGCGCCTCGCCGCCGAGAAGGCCGGGGCGTTCGTCCTCGCCAAGGTGAACACCGACGAGGACCAGGAACTCCCCGCGGCGTTCGAGGTCAACGGCATCCCGGCCGTGTTCGCTATCAAGGACGGCCAGCTCGTCGACAAGTTCGAGGGCGCCCTGCCCGAAGCCCAGGTGCGGCAGTTCATCGAGAAGCTGCTACCCGGCGCGGTCCCGGCCGAAGACCCGCGCGCGGCCGAGGCCCGCGACCCGGCCGCGGCGCTGTTCGCCTACCGCGAGAAGTTCGCCGCCGACCCCAACGACCCCGCCGCCCGCGTCGCCCTGGCGCGCGTGCTTCTGGCGAAGCCCGGCGGCGAGGCGGAGGCGGCGAACCTGCTGGCACCCGTCGATTCCGGCGACGAACTCGCGGAGGCGGACCGGCTGCGGGCGGTGATTGCGCTGCGGGAGCCGCCGCACTCCGACGCCGACCTGACGGCGGCGCGGGCGGGCGTGAAGCCGGACGACGCGGCGAGTCGGGTGCCGCTGGCGGCCGTGCTCGCGGCCCGCGGCGAGTACGTGCCGGCGATGGACGAGCTGATCGCCGCCGCCGAGCTCGACGCGGCGCTGGGGCGCGGCCCGGTGCGGGAGCTGATGGTGCACATCTTCAACGCCATCGGCCCGCGCAGCCCCGAGGCCGACGACTACCGTGGCCGACTGCGGAACCTCATCTACTGACACCCGGTTATCCTTGCCCCCCGTCTGCGGTCGATTCTGCGGGACGAACCGGGGGCACGATGGGACACACCGTCTGGAAGAGCGACGCCGGCCGCGTCCGGCTGGAATCGTGGTACGATCGCTTCCTCGCCCGCGTTCCCGTCCCGGTCGAGCGGCGAACCATCACCACGTCCGCCGGGCCGGGTGACGTGCTCCTCGCCGGACCGGCCGGCGCGCCGGTCGTCGTCTGCCTCCACGCCATGCGCACCGGGGCGGCGCACTTCCTGTCCGAACTCGGGCCACTGGCCGAGCGTTTCCGCCTCGTCGCCCCCGACCTGCCGGCCCAGTCCGTCCGCGGGCCGCAGACGCGGTTGTCGTTGAAGGACGACTCCCACGCCCGCTGGCTGGTCGAGGTACTCGACGCCCTCGGCGTCGGCGTGGTGAACCTGTTCGGCGTGAGCTGGGGCGGGTTCGTCGCGCGGCAGACGGCGACGGCGTTCCCCGCCCGCGTCCGCCGGCTGGCGCTGCTGGTGCCCGCGGGCGTCGTGAACGGCTCGCACTGGAAGGGGCTCACGCGGATGGCGGTGCCGCTGCTCCGCTACCGGCTGCGGCCGACGGGCGCCAACCTCCGTCGGCTCCTCGACCCGCTCCTGACGACGTGGGACGACCTGTGGGCCGGCTACACGGGCGACTCGATGCGCGACCTGACGCTCGACCTGCGCGTCCCGCCGCTGGCGACCGACGCCGAACTCCGCGGGCTGACGGCGCCGACGCTCGTACTCGCGGCGGCCGACGACATCTCGTTCCCCGGGGCGGCACTGGTCGAGCGCGTGAAGCGGCTGGTGCCGTCTGTTGACGCGGCGGTGATCGCGGGGAGTAAGCACTGCCCGCCGACGACGCCGGAGTTCCGCGCGTGGCTGGCGGCGCGGGTGGGGGCGTTCTTCGGCCCCGACGCGGGTTAACGCCGCCGGTAAAAGCTCGCCACGTCGGTCCGCCTCACCAACTCCCAGCCCGGGGCGGCGCGGAAGTACGCCTCGAACCCGGTGCCGGCCCGCACCAGCGCGAAGTCGAAGAGGCCGTACCGCGCCTCCCACCCGGCGACGGCGTCGGCCGTGCCCTCCGCGTCGGCGCGGACGAACGCCAGCAGCCAGTCGCCGCCGAACACCTCGCAGCGGTCGTCCACGAACACCTTGTACCCGGGGGCGTGGTAGATCACGAACCCGCCGTCGATGTAGCCGTTGAACAGGCGGTGCGGGTCGGCCGCCGACCGCGGCTCGTGCGCCCGCAGTTCCGGCAGCAGGTCCACCGGCCAGTGCGTCGGGGCGAGCCGCGCCCACCCGACGCCGCCGATCGACGCCAGCGCGGCGGCGCAGACCAGCACCGCCGGCAGCCACACGTTCCGCCAGAAGCCGGTTCCCTCCGCGCGCGGCTGGTACACGTCGGGCCGGTGTTGGGCCAGCCACGCGGCCCAGCGCGTGTGCGGCCACGCCGCCGCGACCACGACCAGCGACGCGACCGCGAACAGCGGGGCGTGGCGGACGCGGTCAAGGGTGAGGACGAACCACACCGCCGGCAGGAGCCACGACACGCGAAGGTCGGACCGCGGCACGCCGGCGAGCACGGCCGCGTACACCGCGGCGAGCGCGAACACCGGCCACGCGTAGGGCGCCGCGGGGTCGAGGGCGCTGTGCTCCTGCACGATCGCCTTCAGCGCCGGCTCGCCCATGATGACGTGCCACGTCCGCAGCAGGTCGAGGCCGTAGGGGTTCACCAGGGCGCTGAGGACACAGCCCGCGGTCGCGGCGCCGGCCCACATCACATCCTGACGCGAGCGCAGAGGCGGCCCACCTGTCGCCACGGGAGGGCTTGGCCCGCTACCTGTTGCCCGCGCCCGGCAGACGTAGCCGAGGAGCCACCCGGCAACGGTCAGCCCCACCGTCCCCATCCCGGCCAGGACGCCGCCGTGGACGTTCGCCCACACCGCGAACGCCGGCACCAGCCACACCAGCCGCCGCACCGGAACGCGCGCGGCGTCAACGGCGACGAGCAAGATCATGGTGCCGGCCATGCCGGCGATCGTCGCGAGGTGCGGGCGGACGTGGAAGTGCGACGCCGCCGCCGCGAGGCTGATCAGCAGCACGACGCCGGCCGCGACCGGGTTCAGCCCCGTGGCGTGCAGCCGGGCGTACAGCACGGCGAACGTGCCGGCCAGGATGGTGCAGGTGAGGACGAGGAGGAGGTCGAACCCGCCGGCCCGGTGGGCGAGGGCCATGCCGACTTCGCCGAGCCACTGGTACGGCACCCACCACGTCCCGGCGAAGGTGAACGTGTACGGGTCGGCGCGGAGGAAGCCGTCGGCGAGGATGCGCTCGCCGGTGGTGACGTGCCAGAACGTGCCGGGGTCGCGGAAGAAGCTGCTGCGCCCGGCGGCCAGGAGGAGCAGCCACAGCGCGACGAAGGCCACGGCCCCGGGGCCGACCAGGCGCGTCATGCGACCGTCCCGGTGGGGGCGGCGGGCGGGGCGTCGTCGAACCCGAACGGGGTGTTCGGGCTGAAAGCCCGGGGACGGCCGTCCCCGGGCTTTCCTACCACGTACAGCGCGAGCAGCGCCGGCGCCACCCACAGGAACGGGAACGAACCTGTGCCCATCACGTTCATCACCAGGCACGCGACGTTCACCGCCAGCAGCCCGACCAGCACCAGCCGCGGCACCCCGCCGGCCAGCAGCCGCACCACCGCCGGCAGCAGCAGCACCAGGTCGAACGGCCACGCCCCGTACGGCGCCGTCACGAACGACACCAGCAACAGCAGCGGCAGCTGCTCCGCCCAGTCCCAGGTTCGCCCCGCCCGCCGCCAGTGCCACGCGAACCACGTGAAGCCGACCGCCACCGGCACGAACTGGAGGGCGAACCGCGCTTCGCCGAACAGCAGCCGCAGCACGGTGCCGAGCGTCGGCGACACCCACTGGTCGGGCGGTCGGTTTCCCATCGCGTCGGCGTACTGCGCCAGCACCTGCGGGGCGAACAGCAGGGGCACCGCCGTCACCAGCACGCCAGTCAGCGCACCGCCGAACACCATTCGCGTGGAACCGCGGTCGCGCCGGGTCAACCACACCATCCCGATCGCCGCCCACACCAGGTACGCGAGGTGCGGCTTGATCGCCAGCAGCACCGTCGCCGCGCCGGCGAGCGCCGGCCAGCCGCGCCGCTCGGCTTCGAGGAACAGCACCGCCCCGAGCAGCAGCAGCGGCCCGATCTGGCCCGATTGCAGCGCGAACAGCGTCGGCACGAAGCCGAGCGCCGCCGCCCAGCCGACCCAGCGGCGGGCCGGGGCACCGCCGAGGAGGAGCCACAGCCGGCCGCCGCACCACCCGGCCGCGAGGAGGTTCACCGCCAGCCACAGGAGCTGCGCCTCCCGCGCCGGCAGCAGCCCGAGCGGCAGCACCGCCGTCAGCGACCACGGCGGGTTCCACATCATCACCGCCTCGTCGGTGGCGCGGCCGGCGGCGCGCTGCAGCGGCAGGAGTTGCTCGGGGTCGTAGGGGTTGCCGCCGGCGAGGGTGAGGCGGGCGGCGGCCCAGTACTCGACGAAGTCGTCCGGCGGCCAGACGCCCGGGTCGGCGAGGAGTTGCCGCACCTGCGCGACCAGCAGCGCGGCGGCCAGCAGCACGCCGGCGGCGGTCAGGAGGCGGCGCGGGTTCATGCCGTAGCGTAGAACACGAACGTGTCAGGAAAGCGGGCGAGCCGACCGCCGTCAGGCGGCGGGTGACTGTTACGTCACCCGCCGCCTGACGGCGGTCGGCTCGCCGCGTCAGCTCAGACCGCTTAGTGGCAGCAGACCGGGGCCGGGGTGGCGCACGGCACGGCGACCGGCACCTTGATCGTCGTCACGTAGGGCACCCGCTCGCAGTACGACACCTCGACCGTCCGGCGGACGGTGCTCGGGACGCACACCTTGTGGGTGCCTTCCTTCTCGGTCGGGACCATCCGGGTGACGGTGACCTCGCGCTCCACCACGGTCGGGACGAGCACCGTGCGGACGCCCTCCTTCACGGCCGGGACGCACTTGTGCACGACCACCTCCCGGTCGACCCACGTCGGGGTGTGGACGACCCGCTCGCCCGCCTTCTCGACCGGCACGCACTTGTGTACGGTCACCTCGCGGTCGGTCCAGACCGGGGTGGCGACGTTCACCTTGCGGGTGCCTTCCTTCGCCACCATCGTGCAGGTGGTCACCTCGACCGGAACCTGCTTGCTGACGACCTGGCGGACCATCACCGTCTTCGTGCAGGGGGTGGCGCAGGCGTCGGCACACGGGGCCGGTGCCGGGCACGGGTCGCACGACGGCTTCTTGCACAGCCGGCTGAACAGACCCTTGCGGCCGCCGCCGTTGTCGCAGCTCGGGGCGGCGGGCGGGGCGCAGGCGACCACGGTCGGCACGCACACCGTCTCGCACACCGTCCGCATGACCGTGGTCTTGCCGTACACCGGCTCGTGGTAGGTGTACTTCTGCACCTGCTCGGTCCACTTCGTCTCGCAGACCTTGACCTTCTCCTTCACCGCCACCGTCTCGTTGACCGTGTACTTGAAGGCCTGCTTGGAGGCGACCATCTCGCACACCTTGACCTTCTCCTTCACCGCGACCGTCTCGTTGACCGTGTACGTGTACTTCTGCTGGGTCGGCACGCACTCGGTGACCTTCACCTTCTCCTTCGTGGCGGTCGGGACGTGGACCGTGTACTTGTACTTCTGGTCCACCCACTTGTGCTCGACCACGTCCACGTCGACCTTCTTCGTCTTCCACTCGGTCTTGTAGCAGGTGACCTGCCGGTCGACGTAGGACACGGTGGTGGCGCACGGGGCGGCGGCGGCGCAGGCCGGCTCGCAGCTCGGGGCGGCGTCGCAGCCGCGGCCCCGCTTCTTGCCGAACGCCGAGGCGTCCTGGGTCATGACCAGCAGGGCGGCCGCGGCGGCCACGGCCCCCAGCCCGAACAGGCGGCGAGTCGTCATTCTCGATCTCCGAAGCAACGGTGTAGGAACAGGGTGCGGGGTGCGTCCGTACGGTTCGCCGGGCGGGGCGGGCAAAACCAGGCAGTTCGCCCAGAGCCCCTATCCTTCCGCGTCGGCATCAAACTACCTCTGGTCACCCGCGCCGACAACGCAATCTGAACAGTTTGGGGGGATTTTCTCCGCCGCGCGGGTCGGGTTGTAGAGGCCGATCGGCCGGGCTCTGGCCGTCTCCCCACAGGCGGGGTAGCATCACCCGACGGCCGGGCTGCGGCCCTCCTCCCCATTCGTTCGGAGCAACCCCTGTGCAATCCCTGTTCCGCCCGGCTTGCCTTTCCGGCGCAATCTGCCTGGCCTTCCTCGCCGCCGCCGGCCGGGCCGACGACGCCAAGAGCTCCGACGGCTGGATGCCGCTGTTCAACGGCAAGGACCTGACCGGGTGGACGACGCACCCGAGCCCGAACCCGCAGGCCTACGCCAAGGTGGTGCCGGTGAAGAGCGAGTCCGGGGCGGTGGTCGGGTTCAGCGGCGAGGCGAAGGACGGCAAGCTCATCCCGCTGTGGCAGGTGAAGGACGGCCTGCTGGTCGGCAGCGGCCCGCACAGCCACCTGTTCACCGAGAAGGACGACTACACCGACTTCCACTACCGGGTGGAGGCGAAGATCAACGACAAGGGGAACAGCGGGCAGTACTTCCGCACGCAGCTCGACAAGAGTTTCCCGCCGGGGTACGAGGCGCAGATCAACGCCACGCACACCGACCCGATCCGCACCGGCAGCCTGTACCCCGACCCGCGGGGCAAGCTCGGCGAGTTCCGGGACAAGATCACGGTGATGAAGACGGCCCCGCACAAGGCGGACGAGTGGTTCGTGCAGGAGGTGATCGCCGAGGGGCCGCGCGTCCGCATCCTGGTGAACGGCAAGCAGACGGTGGACTTCACGCACCCGAACCCGGTGTTCACGAAGGGCCGCTTCGCCCTCCAGGGCCACGACCCGGGCACCGTCGTGACGTTCAAGAAGGTCGAGTGGAAGCCGCTGAGCTCGAAGTAACGGCTTTCGCCGCTTGCGGCGTAGCGGCGCAGACGCCGCTACGCCGCAAGCGGCGAACCAGACTACCGACCCAAGTATTCCAGTTCCACGTAGGTCGCCCCCCGTCCGCCGGTCCCGTCGGGCGCGTCCGACACGGTGAACTCCACCCGCGCGTCGCCGGCCCGCGCCACGACCGCGGGGTAGCTCGCACGCGTCGTCGCCACGTTCACCGCCCGCAAGCCCGAGTCCTCGTCGCCGACCCGGCCGCGGAACGACGCGAACGGCCGCGCCGCCCGCACCGTCACGGTGTACCGCCCCGCCCGCTCGAACCGCACCTCCCAGTGGCCGACGCTGTCCGCGGCCCAGCCGGCCTTCGGACCGCGCCAGTCCTGCCGGCTCAGCCGCACCGGGTTCTCCTTCTCGCTGCCGACCACGATCCGCGGCGGGTCGAAGCCGCGCCGCGTCACGTCGGTGAACCAGGCGTCGTAGGCGGCCTTCAGCCGCGCCACCTCCTCGGGCCGCTCGGCGGCGAGGTCGCGCTGCTCGAATGGGTCGGCGGGGATGTCGAACAGCTCGTAGCGCGGCGTCCACTTCGCGTCCGGGGCGACGCCGTTGGCCTGCACGAGTTTGAACCGCGGCCCGCGTGCCGCGAACGCACGGTATCGTTCCGGCACGTCGCCCCTATGCCACTGCACGAACAGCGTCCGCGCCGGCACGTCTACGTTCCGCCCGGTGAGGAGGCCGAGCGCGCTGCGGCCGTCGAACGGGGTGAGCCCTTCCGGCGGCGGCACCCCGCAGGCGTCGACGAGCGTGGGGACGATGTCGATGTGCGCCAGCGGCATCTCGATGACGTGGCCGGGCGTGATGCGGCCCGGCCAGCGGACGTAGCACGGCACGCGGGTGCCGCCCTCGTACACCGTCCCCTTGCGGTTGCGGAGGCCGGCGTTGAACCGCACGTCGCCGGGGCCGTTGTCCGTCAGGAAGATCACGACCGTGTTGCGCGTCTGCCCCGCGTCGTCGATCGCCTTCAGCAGCCGGGCGAAGTTGGTGTCCACGTTCTCGATCATGGCGTAGGCGCGGGCGATGTCCTCGGCGTTGTCCTTCTTCCCCGCCCACGGCTGGCCGAGTTGCGGGAAGCCGGTGGCGCCGAGGTCGCGGCCGCGGTACGGGGCGACGAGCGCCGGCGGCACCTGGTACGGCCCGTGCGGCGCGTTGTACGCCACGTACGCGAAGAACGGCTTCTCCGACTTCGCCCCGACGAAGCGCACGGCCGCGTCGGTGAACACGTCGGTGCAATAACCCTTGGTGCGCTCCTCCTTGCCGTTGCGGGTGAGGAACGGGTCGAAGTAGGCGGTGGCGAAGGTGCTGTCGGGGTGGTCGCTGGGTTGGGCGAGGCCGCCGCCGCGGCTCCACAGCGTTTCCTCGAAGCCGCGGTCCTCGGGGCGGAGGGGGTAGTTGTCGCCGAGGTGCCACTTGCCGAACAGGCCGGTGCGGTAGCCGGCGCCGGCGAGCACTTGCGGCAGGATCGTCACGTCGGGCCGCATCAGCGAGCGGCCGATGAACGTGTCCACGACGCCGGTGCGGTAGTTGTACTGGCCGCTCAGCAGCGCCGCGCGCGTCGGCGAGCACACCGGCGAGACGTGGAAGTTCTTCAGCCAGGCGGACTGCTTCGTGAAGGCGTCGAGGTGGGGGGTGCGGACGACGGGGTTGCCGTGGGCGCCGAGGTCGCCGAAGCCCTGGTCGTCGGTGATGACGAGGAGCACGTTCGGCCGCTCCTGCGCGGCCGCGGGGGAGAGCGCGGCGAGGCCGCATAGGATGGACAGGGCGTAGCGCATCGGCGACTCCCGGTTCGGGGCTCGGGGCCTCGCCGCTTGCGGCGTTGCAACGCCG
>DASPHQ010000570.1:0-3446 GCA_035629595.1 Urbifossiella sp.
CGTCGGTGTCGGGGGCGAGGAGGTGCGGCACGTCCTCGAAGCGGACGACCGGCACGGACAGGGCGAGGGTGCGGCCGAGGTGCGCCTGCACCGTCTGGGCGAGGCGCGGGTCGCTGGCGACGATCACGAGCCGGCGGGTCGGGGTCATGGGGGCGCTGTCCGTTCCCGGCCGGTGATTCCGACCCCGGGCGCCGTGCGTCCGGGCCGATCGGCCGTTAACCAAAGGAAGTTTACAATCCGTACCGGTGCAAACGGTCGGGCCGAAGATGCCGGGATTTCCGGTCCGGTAAGCTGGCGGTTCGCGCGGCGGCGGAACCGGCGGGTCGGATTCGCGCACGGGCCGAATCGCGGCCGGCGGGCGGACCCGCGGCGTACAATCGAGGAATCGGCCTCCCCAGGACTTCCCGCCATGCGCCTCGCCGTCCCCGCGTTCGTCTCGCTGGTCCTGTTCACGACCGCGACCGCCCAGGAGCCGAGCGCCGGCGAGAAGGCGGCGATCAAGTCGGTGGGGCTGGCGAAGGGGCAAGCCGGCATCGACCCGACCCTCGCGCCGGGGGCGCGGGTGTCGGTCAAATTCCTCGCCGCCGGCGACGCGGCGCTCGTGACGCTGGCGAAGCACAAGGAGGTCGGTGAGATTCAGATCGTGGACGCGACCGCATGTACGGCGAAGGGCTTCGCGGCGCTGAAGGCGCTGCCGAACCTGCGGCGGCTGAAGCTGAACCGCTCCGGCGTAACGGACAAGGAACTGGTGGAGATCGCCACGCTGGCGCAGCTGCGGGTGCTGATCATCCCCGAGGCGCAAATCACCGACAAGGGCGCGGCCGAGCTGGAGAAGCTGACGCGGCTGGAGACGCTCGATCTGTCGGACAACCCGCGGATCAGTGACAAGTCGATGGCGCACGTAAAGACGCTGCTGCGGCTGGAGAACCTGTTCCTGAACAAGACCGGCCTGACGGACAAGGGGCTGGCGGAACTGAAGCCGCTGGAGGGGCTCCGCGACATGACCGTGGCCGGGTCGAAGGTGACGGCGAAGGCGGCCGAGGCGTTCACCGACGAGATGCCGAACCTGCGCCAGGTGCGACGGTAGCCGAGAAAAGAGAACGGCCACAAAAAGGCACGAAAAGACACAAAAAGGAATGACACAGATCAGTCTTGTCTTGCGGCTTCTTTTTGTGTCTTTTCGTGCCTTTTTGTGGCCATTCCTGCTTCCGTTCTCAGGAGTTTCCTCGATGCCCGACGCGCTCCCCGAGCGGCTCGACGTGCTGGCCGTGGCCCCGCACCCCGACGACCTCGAAATCCTCTGCGGCGGCACGATCGCCAAGCTCGTCAAGCAGGGCTACAAGGTCGGCATGGCCGACCTGACCAGTGGCGAGCCGACGCCGCGCGGCAGCCTCGAAACGCGCAAGAAGGAGGCCGAGACCGCTCGCGTCGCGCTCGGGAGCCCGCTGCGGATCAACGTCGAGCTGCCGAACCGCGTGCTGATGGACGCCCCGGAGAACCGGTTCAAGCTGGCGACGGTGTTCCGCACGTACCGGCCCGGCATCGTCATCGTCGGCGCCGGCCGCACCCCGGCCGCGTCGCCGGACCACCACCAGGGGCACCTCCTCGGCGAGGCGGCGCGGTTCTACTCGCAGCTCACCAAGTGGGACGAGCAGTTCGCCGGCACCGCCCCGTACCGGGTGCCGCACCTGGTGTACTGCCCGTTCCCGTTCGACGCCGAGCAGCGGGCGTGGCACAGCACGTTCGTCGTGGACATCTCCGACACGTTCGACGCGAAGATGGAGTCGATCCGCGCGTACGAGTCGCAGTTCGACGCGGAGCGGTTCGACCGGGTGCGGCACATGGTAGGCTCGGCCAACGGCTACCACGGCGCGCGGTGCGGGTTCCGGTACGGCGAGCTGTTCGCGCTGCCGCACCCGGTCGGCGCCCCGGACCTGGTGACGCTGGTTCATGGGAGTAAGCCCACGGCGCCGCCCGACGTGCCGGTGGGGCAGGGGCACCTGCCGATGGGCTGAGGCCGTCGAATGACCAAGGACCAATGACCCACCAATGACCAAGGAAGAGCAACCTTGTCTTCCTTGGTCATTGGTGGGTCATTGGTCCTTGGTCATTCGACGGCGCGGACCGCACTTCCCCTGTCCCCTCCACCTACGCTACCCTTCCGGCCCAAGGCCCCTGGTCTGCAGGACGCGCCGTCATGTCGTTGTTCGCGCTCCGATTGCCGTCCGCCCCGGCCGCCCGGCTGCGGCTCGCGTTCGTCCTGGCGCTGGCCGTCCTCGTCGCCGGCATGAGCCTGAAGTACGCCGCGAAGGCGAGCAAGCCGGCCGACAACGGGCAGCAGACGCGGAGTGCGTTCCTCCGCTGGCGGGCGATGATCCACGAGGTGTTCGCCGGCGGCAACGTGTACGTCGGCGTCCACGAGTACCCGAACCCGCCGGTCATGGCGGTCGTGCTGAAGCCGTTCGCCGACCTGCCGCCGCTCGCGGGGGCGCTGGCGTGGTTCTACGCCAAGGTGGCGATGGCCGTTTTGGCTGCGGTGTGGGTGTTCCGGCTGGTTCAAAGCCCGGGGACGGCCGTCCCCGGGCTTTCCGCGCCTCACGCTCTCGCGGTCGCGCTGAGCCTGCCGCCGCTGCTCGGCGACCTGTCGCACAACAACGTCAACATCTTCATCCTGTTCCTGGTCGCGGCGACGCTCGAACTCTACCGCCGCGGCCGCGACACGGGTGCCGGCGTGGTGCTGGCGCTCGCCATCGCCTGCAAGGTGACGCCGCTCATCTTCGTCGCCTACTTCGGCTGGAAGCGCCGGTGGCGCGCCCTCGCGGCGACCGCGGCCGGTCTCGTGCTCTGGCTGGCGATCGTGCCCGGGGCGGTGTTCGGCTTCGAGCGCAACGCCGAGCTGCTGACCGACTGGTACAAGCTGATGGTGCGGCCGGCGCTGGTCGAGAACCGCGTCACGAGCGAACACCCGAACCAGTCGATCCCCGGCGTCGTGTACCGGCTGCTGACGCACAGCCCGTCGTTCATCGAGTACCCCGACAACCTCCCGACGCCGGCCGCGTTCCACAACGTCGCCGACATTGGCACCGCCGCCGCGCGCCGCGTCGTGCAAGGCTGCCTGCTCGCGTTCGGCGTGATGGTCGTGGTGCTGTGCCGCGCCCCGCGGGCCGCGCGCGCCGGACCGTGGGTCGCCGCCGAGTGCGCGCTCATGGTGCTCGCCATGCTGCTGTTCAGCGAGCGGACGTGGAAGCACCATGCGGTCACGTTGCTGCTGCCGTTTGCGGTGCTGACGAGCTGGCTGTTCGCCGCCGACACGCCGCCGCGCACCCGCCGCGGGCTCGTCGCCGTGCTCGCCGCCGTGGCGCTGCTGACCACTGTGCCGGGAATGTTCCCCGAAGCCGCCGCCGACCTAGCCCTGGTGTACGGCACCCACACCGCCGCATTCCTGC
>DASPHQ010000571.1:0-5156 GCA_035629595.1 Urbifossiella sp.
GCCCGGAGGGCGTCGGCGTGTAGCCCGGGGTGCAACCCCGGGCGGGCGTCGGCGTGGTGAGATGTGCGTCGCGGCGCGAACTCCGCCACAGGCCGCCCGGGGTTGCACCCCGGGCTACACGCCGTCGCCCTCCGGGCTCAAGGCGGCGTCACTTCTTCGGCAGCTGCGGCAGCAGCTCGGCCTTCGCGTACCGGGCCGGGTCCGTCTCGAACCGCTTCTTCGCCAGGTCGTTCCAGAAGTACACCTTCACCCCCATGTACGTCGTCGACGGGTCCTTCGACGACACCCGCTTGTCGCTGTACACCGGGCAGTACGCCTGCTCGATGTCGCGCGGCGGCAGCTTCTTGCCGGCCAGGCCGGGGATGATCCTCGGGTCGGCGTACGCGGCCGGGTCGCGCTTCCACCGGGCCACGCACGTCTCGCAGCACAGGTACACCTTCACCCCCATGTACGTCACCGTCTCGGACGCGGCGGGGTCGATCTCGTCCTGCGTCATCACGGGGCAGAACTTCTGAACCTTCTTGCCGTCCTGGGCGTGGCCGGGGGCGGCGGCGACGACGGCGGCGAACAGGGCGAACAGCACCAGGTGGCGCATCAGGCGGGACTCCGGGATGGGGTTAGCGGGCGGGGGGCGGGCCGTAGCCGAGGAACGACAGGGCCACGAGGAGGAACAGCACGTCGAGGACGGCCAGCGCCAGGAACAGGAGGCCGACGCGGCTGAGTTCGTGCATCCACTTCAGCGCGGCTGGCGTCGGCCGCGGGTCGGGCGCGACGGCCGGCGGCACGCTGAACCGCGCCTTGACCGCCGGCGGCAGGTCGTCCCACCACCCGGAGGCGCCGCCGTCTTGTCGGTTCCGCATCACCATCGCCCGCCCTCGGCCGCCGGAGAGGCGAGTGAATTCTACCAGATGCGCCGCGGGGCGAAAGTGCGAGCCCGGGGCGTTCAGCCCGGGTGGGTGGCCAGCAGGTCCACGATCTGCGTCAGGATGCGGTCGCGGTCCACGCCGTCGAGCGCCAGCGCCAGCTGTGCCGTCAGGAGGCCGTACTTCCGCCCGGTGTCGTACCGCTGACCCGCCACCTCCAGCGCCAGGTAGCGCTCCCGGCGGGCCAGCTCCCGCAGCGCCCACGACAGGTCCGCCGGGTTCGACGCCGCCCCCTCGGCCAGCACGTCCAGCAGCGCCGGCGTGAACACGTGGACGCCGAAGAAGCACAGGTAGAAGCCGGCGCGCAGCCCCGGCACGTGGAGCGCCTGCTCGGCCTCGCTCGGCGTCGGCTTCTCCAGCACCTCCTGCACCTCGTACAGGTCCGCCCGCTGCGGCACCCGCCGCCCGCCGACCGCCCCGTAGAAGCGCAGCACGCTCTCCCGCGTCGGCTGCACCGCCGACACGGCGCACCCCTCGGCCCGCGCCAGGTCGGCCACCTGCTTCGCCGAGCGCACCGGCCCCCGCGCCACGTACAGGTGGTCGCCGACCAGGTGCAGGAACGGCTGACCGGCGGTGAAGTCGCGCGCCAGCAGCAGCGCCGCGCCGTACCCGGTCGGCTGCTCCTGCGCCACGACGTGCAGCCGCCCCGCGTGCGGCCCGGCGGCGGCGCGGTAGGCGGCCTCGTCGCCGGGGGCGACGACGAGGCACACTTCTTCGGCCCCGGCGCCGACGGCCTCGTCGAGCACGACCTCGAGCGCCTTCTTCTCGGCGCCGTCGCGGTCCACGAGGGTTTGAAGCGGGAGGCCGCGCTGGGCGCGGCCGGCGGCGGTGATGACGGCCTTGGTGAGGTGCATGGGGTGGTGATATGAAGGGGGCGGGTGGCCGTGAACCGACCGACCCCGCACAACGACCCCACCCCCGTCCCGGAACCGCACCCGTGCCCGACCCGCCCGCGCCCGCCGACGCCCGCCGGTTCGGGCCGTGGACGGGGTATCAGGTCGTCGTCGGCAGCATGATCGGCGCCGGCATCCTCGTCACGTCCGGGTACACCCTCCGCGACACCGGCAACCCGCTCGGCCTCCTCGCCGTGTGGGCCGTCGGCGGCGTCCTCGCGGTGTGCGGGGCGCTGACAGTCGCGGAACTGGCGACGACGCTGCCGCGGTCCGGCGGCGACTACGTGTACGTCCGGGCGGCGTTCGGCCGCGGTGCGGGGGTGGTGGCCGGGTGGGCCGGGTTCGCCCTCGGCTTCGCCGCCCCCACCGCCCTCATCGCCCACACCGCCCTCTCCCACCTCGTCGGCCCGTTCACCGCCCCGCTCACGGCCGTGTTCCCGTGGTGGGACGAGGGCCTCGCGGTCAAGGCCGGGGCGACGGCGCTGGTGGTCGCGGTCGGCGTCGGGCACACGCTCGGCCACCGGCACAGCGCCCGCCTCCAGACCACGGCGACACTCCTGACGCTGGCCGTGCTGCTGGCGCTGAGTGTCGGCGGGCTGCTGTTCGGGACCGGCAGCTGGGGGCACTTCGCGCAGGGCGGTTGGCCGCGCGAGCGGGAGTGGCCGGCGCTGGCGATCGGGCTGATCTACGTCGGCTACGCCTACGCCGGGTGGAACGGCGCGTCGTACATCGCCGGCGAGCTGCGCGACCCGGCCCGGACGCTGCCGCGCTGCCTGGTCGGCGGCGCGGTCACGGTGATGGGGCTGTACTTGCTGGTGAACGTGGCCTACGTGTACGCCCTCGACCCGGCCGGGATGACGACCCGGCCGCGGGAGGACGTGGAGCGCGTGGCGGAACTGGCGGCGGCGGCGCTGTTCGGGTCGGACTGGGCGCGCCTCACGTCGGCGGTGATCGGCCTGAGCCTGACGGCGGCGGTGAGTTCGTACCTGCTGACCGGCCCGCGGGTGGCGTACGCGATGGCCCGCGACGGCGCCTTCCCGGCCTACGCCGGCCGCCTCCACCCGGTGCGCGCGACACCGGCCGCGGCGACGCTGACGCAGGCGGCGCTCGCCGTGG
This sequence comes from Urbifossiella sp., assembly GCA_035629595.1. Lineage (GTDB taxonomy): Bacteria > Planctomycetota > Planctomycetia > Gemmatales > Gemmataceae > Urbifossiella. The sequence goes on from DASPHQ010000571.1 coordinate 2,933, forward strand.
GGCTGCTGTGGTCGGGCACGTTCGGGCAGCTGCTGGACTACACGACGGTGGGGCTGGCGGCGCTGACCGGGCTGACGGTGGCGAGCGTGTTCCCGCTGCGGCGGGCGAATTTGCCGCGGCCGTACCGGCTGCCGCTGTACCCGCTGCCGCCGCTGGCGTTCCTGGCGCTGACGGCGTGGACGGTGGGGTACGCGGTGCTCGACGAGCGGACGCGGCGGCCGGCGCTGTGGGGGCTGGCGACGATCGCCGTGGGCGTGCCGCTGGCGCGGCTGCTGCCGGCGCCGGGTTCGGCCCACCGCTCGCCCGAGTCCTGAAACGCCCACCGCCGACCGGCGTCGTGTCGTCGGAGGGAACCGTGATGCGAACGCTCCTGCGTGTCGTCGCCGCGGTGCAGACGTGGACGGCCGTGGCGGTATCCGTCGTCGCCGGTATCAGTGCGGTGTTGATCCTGGCAGCCGGCGAAACCCAGGTCGCGACGCTCCTGCTCTTACCTGTGTTGACCGCGGGCGGCTTTGCATCCGTCGGCGGCATCCTGTGGTGCCTCACGGAACTGACAGTTCCGTCGGCTCCGCCGGGCCGGCGTGAGGCGCCCATCGGCTTGCACGGCCTTGCCCGGGTTCTCCTCGGGGCTGGGCTGCTGCCGGCCGGGGCGGCGGCCGTCGTCGCGTCCGACGAGTACCTGGTACGGTCGCGGCGGGGCAGCGACATGCCGCTGTTGCTGCTGTTCGCCGCCCTCGGGCTGGCCGGGTTGGGGGCCGTCCTCGGGTGCCTCGTCCGCCTCACTTACCCCGGCCCAAACGTGGCCGCCGGCCCCACAACACACCCGCCCGATCGGTTGGTGGGCGGGTTCACCATCTTCCTTGCCTTCGCCGTCGCGGCGTCAACCACGGCCACCGCAGTCGGGCTCGGGTGGGCCGTCGTCTTCGGCAGAACTTCGGGCCATCGCTCGGTGGTCGTGCCCGTCGGTCTGGCCGCGACCACGGTTCTGGGCATGGTCTGGTGCGCGGGCGTCATCGCCCGTCCGTCGGTGGCCCCGCCGGATCGGTCGCGCGGGTGGTGGCTCCGGGTACTGGCCGGGGCGCAGCTCGCCCTCGGGGTCGGGCTGGCGGCCGCGGCCGGCGAGTACCTCCGGGCACACCCCGGGCCGGTAGCCTGGCCGCCGAACGAGCGCGTCCTCGTCGGGGCCGGCGTTGGCCTGCTAGCGCTCGGGTCGGCGTGCGCCGGCGGCGTGCTGTGGTGTGCCGTGCGGGTGGCGTATCCGGGCGGACCGAAGGCCTGAACCGCTACAATTCCCGCATGGGCATCTCGACCGCGCTCGCGTCGCACGTGTCGTCCCCGGTCCGCGAGCGCGGCAAGACGTACTTCCGCGCCGGCGCCGTCCACCTCAGCTCCGTCGGCCCGAAGGACGTCGCCGCCACCGTGTCCGGCACTGACGAGTACGAGGTCGATGTCGTCGTGGACGGCCGCACCGTTCATGCGTGGTGTACCTGCCCGTACATCTCCGAGTACGGGGCCGTGTGCAAACACATCTGGGCCGCCGTCCTCGCCGCCGAGGCGCGCGGGTTCGGCGCCGCCCTCACCGGCCCCCTCCGCCTCGTCCTCGAAGGCGACGAGGACGACGACGACCCCGACGATTCGACCCTGGAGTTCGAGCCGAAGCGCCGCGAGCGCAAGCCGCGCGCGGCCCCCCGGGAAGCGTGGCTCGACCAGCTCGACACCCTCCGCCGCCAGCTCGAACCGGGAACGACACCGCCGCCGCACGAGCGGCTGGTCGTGTACGTCCTCGACGCCAGCGGCGGGGCCGTCGCGCCGCAGCTGACGGTCGAAACGGCCGTCTCCGAGCGGAAGAAGAACGGCGACTGGGGGAAACCCCAGACGCGTACCATCGCGGCGTCGGACGTGTCGCGCCTCACCGACGCCGTGGACCGCCGCCTCCTGACGCTCCTCGACGCGGCCGAACCCGCGTACCGCTCCGGCGGGTGGTACGGCTATTCCCCCGCCGCCAGCTCCCGCTCCCACGTCAACGGGCCGCTCCTCGACATCATGCTGCCCCTCCTCGCCGAGAGCGGTCGCGTTCGGCTTCGCACCCAAGCGCACGCCGACCTGCGCCCCCTCACGTTCGACGACGGCCCGCCGTGGGAGCTGGCCGTGGACGTGGCCCGCGACCCCGGCGGGAAGGAGTGGCTCCTCACCGGCGCGCTCCGCCGCGGCGACGACCTCCGAA
>DASPHQ010000572.1:0-2100 GCA_035629595.1 Urbifossiella sp.
CGACGGCGGGCACATCCATCTGGTTGCGGATCACGCCCACGGCCCGGCCGTCGTGCCCGCGTCCTCCCACCCGGAGGACCACCTGCTCGGCCCGTGCCGGGCGGTCCTGACGGCGCGGGGGGCCGCGCTGGCCCGGTGGCACGTCCGGGGCGCGGGCGGCGAGGGCGGGCCGGGGTCGGGGCCGGTGCCACGCTGGGAGGCGGGCCGCCGCATCCTCTGGCTCGGCGCCAGCGTCGTGAAGCAGTTCCGGGTGCCGGCCGTCAACCAGGAGCTCGTGCTCCAGGTGTTCGAGGAGGAGGGGTGGCCGCACACGATCGACGACCCGATCCCCGCGGTGCGGTCGTGCGAGGGCAAGGCGCGGCTGCACGACACGATCCGCCGCCTGAACGACCGGCAGCGCGTGCGGCGGCTCCGGTTCACGGGCAACGGCCGCGGCGACGGCGTGTCCTGGGAAGTAATCGACACCGGCTGACCGGGGCGGCTACCGTCCGTCCCGCGCGGCGAGCGGACCGTGGCAGACGGCGCACCCGGCGGGGAGGGGGACGGCGACGAGGGCACGGATTCCCGGGTCGCCTTGTCGAGGGGCGTCGCGGACGAACAGTTCGTCCCACCGGTCGCCCCGGCTCATGACCAGATCGTCCCAGACCCCGGTCCGGATGAAGGCGAGCACTCGGGCCGGCGGTGCGGCGATCTCCCACTCCACCAACCCGACATCCTCTTCCCCGCGGGAGAAGACGCCGCGGAGCGTGCAGCACCACAGGAGTTGATTCGTGCCGACGAGATCCCACAGTTTCGGGGCCACCTCCCGGTACCGGAACCCGGGTGCCTGGTAAAGCCAGTTGAACCCCTTCTCCGGCTCGACTCGAAGGTCGAGTCGGTCCGGCCGGAACGAGCCGGAGTGGTGTGTCCACAACTGCACGAGGCCTCCCTCCGGCGAGATCGGGACCGACCGACGGCTGAATTCCCCATGGAATAAGTTGGGACGCGAGATCAGACTGGATTAGTTTTGGCAGCCCACGCTTACTTCCCCCTGCCGACCGACGGCTCGCCGCAAAAGTAGTCGGCCCGACCCGCCGAAAACCCCGTTACCCGCGGCCGAGCAGCCCGGCTACGGCCGCGGTCAGGTCGGCCGGCAGGAACGGCTTCGCCACGAGCCGGACGGTCGGGTCGGCGGCGGCCAGGGAGGTTGCGCCCGGGTCGGGCAGGTTCACCAGGATCACGACCGGGGTCGGGTTCCCCGCCGCCCGGAGGTCACGCGCGGCGTCGGCGGGAGACACCCCGTGGCCCCGCCCGCCCAGCACCATCAGGGCGACCCCGTCGAGCGGGGCCGTGCCCAGCTCCCAGGGGCCCGCCAGCGGGCGGACGTCGAACCCCGCGCGGCTCAGGACGGTGACGAGTAGCGCGCGGACCGCGGGGTCCGCGTCCGCGGCCACGCACACGGGGGGACTCGGCATGCGCAACAACTCCGAGGGCGAAGCGGGTGTTGCGACCGGGGCAACCCGGGCGCACTTTCATACGAGCGCAGATTTTACTTGGTGTCCCTGCGGGGTGTCGATCCCAAAAAGTCGTGCTGATACGATCAATAGTGGCTGACAATGATGCCTGTACTCACGCAATTCATGGTCGATCTCTTTTGAGCTAGATTCACTTGGCATCGCGCAATAGCATCTATCCAAGCAGGCCGCGGGCCTATCTTGCTGGTCGGTGACGCATTGGGGGACGGACACGTCTCGTAGAATGCCTGGGGAGCCGCGAAGCCCGGTGATGTCGCCACCGGCCACGCCCCGGTCAAGTCCTCGGTTTGCGTTCGCCCTTCCCCCTCACCTCCGAGGGTAGGGAGCCGCTGGTTACGACTGCGATCCGGCGACGGACGTGCGACCATTCCCCACAGCGACTCACGACGGCGGCATGAGCGAACCGAAACCGGTCCCAAGGAAGTACGGCGCTCCCTCGTCGCAGCTATTCCAGACGGATCGTGGAAGAAGCAGGCAAAGCTGGGGCATGTGATACACTGGCCCGCCCGGGCGAGATTTCGTGTCCGGTTTCCTGCCCCGGGTGCGTATCACCCTGTGAAGCCGGCACGACCCGTCGGTCTGCAGG
>DASPHQ010000573.1:0-6427 GCA_035629595.1 Urbifossiella sp.
ACCGGCAGGTGGCGGACGAACGGCAGGCGACGCATGGGATTCCCTCCCGCACCAACGACTTGCGGGTTAATCGTAGGGAATCAAAGCCATTCCGTATAAGTCATTGAGCTGATTGCGGTTAACGCTACCACGGTGTTCGGAATCGTGTCCTGCGTCGTTCCAATAGTGATTCTTCCAGTTGACTCAATGCTTCTGGGACTGGGTCCCCCACTCCGCTGGAACCAAGTGTGGACGTCTGACTGACGGGCGTTATTCCGCCGTTTTCACCAGCGACCGCAGCACTTCCGCGACGCTCCACGCCTGAGCCACGCACCCGCGGGGGGTGTACGGCGGCTCGGCGTCGAAGATCTCGCTGACCGAGCCGACGCACGCCTCCGACAGGTGGTGCCGGAAGCCGTCGAGCAGGGCCGACGCCCCGGTGCGGTCCTCGGGGTACGTGCGAACCCACGCGTCCACGAACGGGCCGATGAGCCAGCCCCAGACGGTGCCCTGGTGGTACGCGCCGTCCCGCGCCCGCAGGTCGCCGAAGTAGACGGCCTTATAGTCCGGGTGCCCCGGGGCCAGCGAGCGCAGCCCGACCGGCGTCAGCAGCTTCTCGCGAACCACGTTCACCACCGGCTCCCAGCGCGCCTCGTCGAGCACCGGGAAATCCACGCTGACGGCGAACACCTGGTTCGGCCGGCACGCCGGGTCGTCGGTGCCGTCGGGCTGGTCGATCACGTCGTAGAGGTGGCCGCCAGGCGCGTACCAGAAGCGGCGGTTGAACGACTCGCGCGCCCGCGCCGCGTGGTCGGCCAGCGGCGCCGCCGCGGCGTCGCCCTCCTCCTGCCGCACCCAGCCTTCGAGGAGCCGCAGCGCGTTATACCACAGCGCGTTGATCTCCACCGCCTTGCCGCGCCGCGGCGTCACCACCCAGTCGCCCATCTTGGCGTCCATCCACGTCAGCTGGTAGCCCTCCTTCCCCTGCCGCAGCAGGCCGTCGGCGGGGTCCACGCCGATGCCGTAGTGGGTGCCGCGGAGGTGGTGCGCGACGATGTCCTTCAGCTTCGGGAGGAGCAACTGGAGCGTGCCGCGGTCGTCCGTCGCCTTCAAGTAGCGGTGCAGGGCGTGGAAGTACCACAACGTCGCGTCGGCGGTGTGGTACAGCCCCTCGCACCCCTTCTCGGGAAACAGGTTCGGGATGAGCCCGTCCTTGATGTGCTGGGCGAACGTGCGGAGGATGTAGCCGCCTTCGGCGTACCGGCCGGTCGTCAGCGTCAGCCCTTCGAGGCTGATCATGGTGTCGCGGCCCCAGTCGGTGAACCAGTGGTAGCCGGCGATGACCGACCGCGCCTCGTCGCCGTGGGCCTTCGCCCGCGCCTCGTCGCCGGAGCGCACCACCGGCGTGAAGATGAACTGGTCGGCTGCCAGTACGAGCGCGGCAGCAAAGCCGGTGCGGGCGGCCGGCGCGGCCTGCTCGATCAGCCGCCGGCGGCGGTTCACTTCGTGTGCGAGCGTGTCCGCCGGGTCGAGCGCCTCGACCACCTCCCACGGGTCGGTCGAGAGGATCAGGGAGGCCGACTCGCCGGGCGTCAGGTCGAGGCGGAAGTGTCCCGGCGACCACAGCGCCCCCTCATGGGCGTAACCGCGGCTCTCCTCGACGCGGTACAGGATCTCGTCGGACCGCTCGCCGCGGGCGGTGAAGCTGGCCCGACCACCGCCGTGGACCCGCAACCGCAGCGTCGGCCATGGGTCCAGGCCTGCCAGCTCGTAGCGGTCGCCGACGACCTTCAGCGCGCAGCCGGCGCAAACCTCGGCCTCGCTGATTTGGTCGTCGTGGCCGCGGAAGTGGACGCACGGCCGCAGCTTCAGCCGCGCGGGACCGCTCCCCTGCAGGAGCGAATACCGTACGAACGCCGTGTTGTGCCGGTAGGCGAAGTAGACCCGCTTCTCCAGTTCGAACCCCTCAACTTCGTACCGCCATACCGGCAACCCGTGCTCGAGGCGGAAGTCGGTGAGGTGCTGGGCGCCATGGATCTCCAGCCTGCCGGCGACCCGCTCCTCGCCGCCGAACGGGACGGTGCGGTAGTCCGGCAGCCGCAGCGACTCGGTGAGGTGGTTCACCATCATCACCCGCCCGAGGGGGGCCGGGTGGGCGGCGATCAGCATGCCGTGGTAGCGGCGCGTCGCGGCACCGCTCACGGTGCCGGAGGCGTAGCCGCCGAGGCCGTTGGTGACGAGCCATTCGCGCTCGAGCAGACCGGCCAGCTCGGGCCGCTCGCCGGGCTCCCAGGCGGGGGTGCGGACTTCGTCCCACATCGCGTCACCTATTGCCAGAACCGGGTCCGTTCGTGCTCCCGCCGCTCCTTCGCCAGCCGCTCGGCCGCCTGGCTGACGGCGTTCACGTCCGCCGGCGGGAGCGGTTCGGGGGCCATCACCACCGCCGCCTCGCCGGGGAGCCGCCAGCCGTCGCGGGCTTCCGGGGGTGGGGTTCCGATGCCGCCGTACGCCCGGTCCTCGCTCGACCAGCGCACGCCCCAGGCGTGTCCGGGCGGCGGAGCCAGGAGCGGTTCGGGGGCGTGATCCAAATACAGGTCGGGGCCGAAGTTCACCAGCAGCAACCGGTCGGACGTGTCACCCGCGAGGTAGCGGACCACGAACGCCTTGGGGCCGAGAACCGCGCCGTCCACCTTCCGGGCGTCCGAGGGGGCGAAGGCGGGGTCGGAACGGCGCAGCGCGATCAGATCCTTGTGGAGCCGATACGCTTCGGTGTTCTTGGCGAGGTCGGACCAGTCGAGTCGGCAGCGTTCGACCGTGTCGTGGGCGTCGGGCTCGGGGAGCCACGCGGCCAGGTCGGGGCGGTCCATCGACCGGAACTGGCTCATGAACTCCACGCGCCCGGCCCGCACCTTCGGGGCGATCTCGGGGGTGGTGTCGGCGAAGTAGTGGAACGGGGCCGACGCCGCGAACTCCTGCCCCATGAACAGCATCGGCGTGCCGGGGAACAGCAGCAGGCAGGCGGTCGCGGCACGGAGCCGGCCCGGGCTCGTCTGCCGGTGGGCGCGGTGGCCGTGGCAGGAGTTGGCGACCTGGTCGTGGTTCTGGATGTAGTTGATGAACGCCCACGGCGGCAGGTCGAAGGCGAGGGTGCCGCGGCGGCCCTCCTGCCAGGCGTACCGCTGCCCCTGGAACAGGAACCCGTACTTCGCCGCCGACACGAACTCCTGCGGGCCGCCGGCGTGGTCCGTGTAGTACGCCTCGGACCGGCCGGTGAGGGCGACCATGCTGGTGTGGTGAAAGTCCTCGTTCCACAGCCCGTCGAGCCCGTAGCCGCCGCGGTCGGCCGGCCGCACCAGCTTCACGTCCTGCGGCTCGTTCTCGTTCACCACAATCGTCGCCCGCCCGCCCGCCGCGGTGCGGACGCGCTCGGCGATGTCGGCCAGGATGTGCCGCGGGGAGTCGTCGTAAATGCACTGGCTGGCGTCGATCCGCAGGCCGTCGAGGTGGAACTCGTCGATCCAGTAGCCGGCGTTCGACGCGATGAATTCCCGCAGCGGGCCGCTGTCGGGGCCGTCGAAGTTGAGGCCATTCCCCCACTCGCTGACGTGGTCCGCGCTGAAGTACGGGCCGAAGTCGGCGAGGTAACAGCCGTCCGGGCCGAGGTGGTTGTACACCACGTCGAGGATGACCGCGAGGCCGTGGTGGTGGGCGGCGTCCACGAAGCGGCGGAAGTCGTCCGGGCTGCCATACAGGTGGGTCGGGGCGAACAGATTCACGCCGTCGTAGCCCCAGCCGAAGCGGCCGGAGAAGTCTCCGACCGGCATCACTTCCAGCACAGTGACGCCAAGGTCGGCGAGGTGCGGCAGCTGGTCCGCGGCGGCCGCCCAGGTGCCGGCGCGGGTGAAGGTGCCGACGTGCAACTCGTAGATGACCTGACCGGCGAGCGTGCGGCCCGACCACGACTGATCCGTCCACGCGAACGCGGCCGGGTCCACGACCTGCGACGGACCGTGCGGCCCGTCCGGCTGGTAGCGGGACGCCGGGTCGGGGAATGCCGTATCACCATCCAGCCGGTAGCGGTAGCGGTCGCCGGCCGCGGCCCGGGGTACGAAGCCGGCGAAGAAGCCGGCCGCTTCCGTCCGAAGGGGGTGGGTGCCGGCCGCGGCGCCGGATTCGAGTTGAACTTCGACCGTCTTGCGTCGCGGCGCCCAGACGCGGAAATGGACGCCGGCGGCGCTCACCTCGGCCCCGAACGCGAGGTGACGGGTGATGGAAGCGATTCGGGGAAGCTCCGCTGTCATGGTCAGGACTCACGCAAACGCCATGCCCTCGATTTCCCTGACACCTATTCCCTCCTGCCCTAAACCCGCAGCGTGAGCGTGATACCGCGCACGTCCGCCACCTGAGCCCCGGGGATGGCTGTGGCCCGCAGCGTCAGTTGGCCGCGGCCGCGGGGCAATTCGAGGGTGCCGAGCGTGAGCGGGCGGAAGTCCTTGACGTAGCTCTCGGCGTCGCGCTTCACGCGGTCGTGCTCGGCCCCGCGGAGCGGCGGGTCGTGCGGCTCGGCCACCTTCCCGCTCAACTTTGCGGCCCCGAGGCTCAGCTCGACCGTCGATCCCTCACTGCCCTTTGGGCAGGTGTACCACAGCTGCACGTCGTAACGGCCGGCGGTCGCCACCTCCACGTCCCACGTCATGCGGTCGTCGGCCGTCTTCCAGTTGGTGAAGAACGAGCAGTTCGGCGCCGCCGAACTCCGCCGCACTCCGCCGTGCGGAACGCCGTCACGGGCGGGCAGGTGCGTGATGGGGAACGCCGCGTGGCCGACCGGGTACGGGCGATCGTCCGCCTTCGCGGGAACGCCCACGTCCTTCCGCCACGCGGCGACCGCGGCGCGGAGGCGGTCCGTCGTCGCCGGGTCGGCGGCGCTCACGTCCTTCGTTTGGCCGGGGTCGGTCCGCAGGTCGTAGAGGCGGCCGGCGTCGTCGAGGCGGTGGGTTTCGCTCCGCGCCGAGGTCTTGCCGGCCCAGTGTGAGAACAGTTCCCGGCCGGCCCAGTCCACGTCGCTGGCCGTCAGCAGCGGGACGAGGTTGCGGCCGTCGAGCGGCTTCGACCCCGTCGCCTTCGCACCGGTCATCGCGGCGATCGTAGGGAACAGGTCAACCGCCCCGGCGATGTGAGCCACCCGCGTCCCGGGGCGGGTCCGGCCCGGCCAGCGGACCAGCAGCGGCGACTTCACGCCGCCCTCGTCGGTCGAGCCCTTACGGCCGCGCAGGCCGCCGTTCCAGCGCCAGCCGTTCGGGCCGTTGTCGTGAAAGTACACCACGAACGTGTTCTGCGCCAGATCCAGCGCGTCGAGCCGGGCTAGCAGCCGGCCGATGTTCCAGTCGATGTTCTCCACCATCGCCAGCGCCGCCCGGGTGTGCGCCGCGTCCTCCTTCGCCGCCGCCCGCAGGGCCAGCGGCGCGTCCCGGAAGCGGTCGTAGAAGCGGTCCGGCACCTGCATCGGCGAGTGCGGCGTGTTCAGCGGCAGGTAGCAGAAGAACGGCTTCGACCGGTTCCGCTCGATGAAGCCGATGGCCCGGTCGGTCAGGTCGTCGGGGAGGAACCCGTTGCCGGTCACGACGCGGCCGCCGTGCTCCAGCGGCGGCGAGAAGTAGTCACCCCAGTGGCCCGACGGGAAGCCGTAGTACTCGTCGAACCCGCGGCCGCGCGGGTGGTACGGGTACTGACTGCCGTTGTGCCACTTCCCGAAACAGCCGGTGGCGTAACCCGCTGTGCGAAGGGCGTCGGCGATGGTGCGCTCGTCCAGGTTCAGCCGTTCGGCCCCGGTGCTGACGCCGCGGACGCCGCCGCGCGGGTGCCACCGGCCGGTCAGGAACTCGGCCCGCGTCGGGGCGCACACCGGCTGCACGTAGAAGTTCTCGAACCGCGCCCCGGCCGCCGCCAACCCGTCGAGGTGCGGCGTCCGCAGGTTGGTGTTGCCGTGAACGCCGAGGTCGCCCCAGCCGGCGTCGTCGGCCAGGATCACGACCACGTTCGGCCGCGGTTGCGCGGCCGCGGGTCCGGCGGCGGCGAGGGCGGCGAAGAAGGAGAGGGCGAGGCGCACGGAACACCTCCGCAACGAGACGGGGACGTATCCTGACTGCTATGAAGCTACTCGTCACCAACGACGACGGCATCGACGCCGACGGAATCGCCGCCCTCCTCGTCGCGGCGCGAACCGTCGGCGAGCCCGTTGTCGTGGCCCCGGCGGGGCCGCAGTCCGGCGTCAGCCACGCCGTCACCACCGGAACCGCGGTCCGCGTCGAGGAACGCGACGGTGGACATGCCGTGTTCGGCACCCCGGCCGACTGCGTCCGCGTCGGCCTGCTGCACGTCGTGCCCGACGCCCGGTTCGTGCTGGCCGGCGTCAACCACGGCGGCAACCTCGGCGCCGACGTGTATTATT
>DASPHQ010000574.1:0-3662 GCA_035629595.1 Urbifossiella sp.
AGCAGGCTCCGCGCCAGCACCTCGCGGGCGCGGTCGAACTCCGGCTGCCACGTGATCTCCGGCGCACGGTTCCGCATGCAGTCCCGAATCTTCTCCAGCGTGTTCCGCGCCATGTGCGGGCAGGCGTTGCACGCGCACGTCACCCCCGGCACCCCCAGGTACGTGTGACGCGGGTAGCGCTGCTCCAGCTGCCACATCATGTTCGGCTCGGTCGCCACCAGGAACGTCGTCGGCTCCTGGAAGCTGCCGACGTGGCGGATCATCACCTCCGTGCCGCCCACGAAGTCCGAGTGGTCGAGGATGTTCTTCGGGCACTCGGGGTGCGCGATCGTCACCGCGCCCGGGTGCTGCTTCTGCTGCCTCAGCAGGTCCGTCAGGCTGAAGATCTCGTGCACCATGCACGACCCGTCCCACAGGATCATGTCGCGGCCGGTCACCTCGCCGACGTACCGGCCCAGGTGCTTGTCGGGCACGAACAGCACCTCGTACCCCGGCGGCACCCGGTCCTTCACCACCTCGACCGCGTTGCCGCTCGTCACCACCCAGTCGGACAGCGCCTTCACCTTCGCCGAGCTGTTGATGTAGCAGACGGTCTGGAACTTCCGGTCGTTCGCGCGGAGGAAGTCCTGGTAGTGTGCCAGCTTGTCCGCCGGGCAGGCGTCCACGAGGCTGCACCCGGCCTGGAGGTCCGGCAGCAGCACCGTCTTGTCGGGGTTGAGCATCTTGGCCGTCTCGGCCATGAACAGGACGCCGCAGAACACGATCACCGGCGACTCGACGTGCGTGGCCTCGCGGGCCAGCTTCAGGCTGTCGCCGGTGATGTCGGCGAGTGCCTGGATCTCGCCCTCCTGGTAGTAGTGGGCCAGGATGGTGGCGCCGAGCTGCTTCTTCAGGTCGAGGATTTCGGCGGAAACGTCGTCGAGAACGGCCGGCATCGCGGCTCCCTTGTTTTTGTACGTGGCGGAGGGCCAACCCACGGGTGTCGGCGGTGTCGCGTGCATTATACGCCCGGCGAGCTCACTCGGGCTCGGTCGGGGCGGGCGGCGGCAGCGCGACCGCCCCGCCGCCGGACGGGGCGGGCGGGCGGAGCCGGGCCGGCACGCCCGCCCCGCCCTCGTCGTCGTCCCCGCCCCCGCCGTCGCCTCTGTCGTGGCAGTCGAGGATACGGTCGAGGCGGGTGATCCGGAAGACCTCGGCCACGTCCGGGCTGAGGTTGATGACCTTCAACCACCCCCGGGCGCCTTGCACCTTCCGGTGGAGCGTGATGAGCTTGCCGAGGCAGGCGCTCGAGAGGAATGTGACGTTCCGGAGGTCCACCACGATCCGGGGCGGGGTGGCCGTGTCGGCGACGTGGAACGCGGACTCCCCGAACCCGCCGAGGGTTTCCTCGGTGAGCTCGGACGAGGGGCGGAACCGAAAGACGGTCACGTCGCCGACACGCTCGATCTGGAAGTCGTCTGGCTGGTCGGCCATGGCGTCAACTCCGTCGGGTTGGTGTGCGGCGTCTCACCCGGCCTCGGCCGGGGCGGTCTCGCCGGCGGCCCGCGTCGCGTGCCACTCCGCGGCGACGCGGTCCTGAAGGATCAGAATCGCCCCCAGGCTCTTGAACAGGACGCGCGCCGACTTCTCGATCACCTCGCCGACCTGGGTCAGCAGGTCGTTGATCCACTTCCCGTCCAGGCTGGTTGCGCTCGCCGGCAGGTTCGGGATCAGCGCGCCGCCGAACAGGTACGGGCCGAGCGGCGAGCCCGCCGTCATATTCGTCAGCGCCGGCACCTTCAGGTCGTCGGCGGCGCCGAGCTGCTCGTTCAGCGCGTTGCGGCACTCGCGCAGCACCCCCAGCGCCTCCTGGAACTGCTCCTGTGGCACCTGCCGGGCGCCCTGCAGCGCGGCGAGCGTCTGCTGGACGTGATTCGACCACGCGACCAGCGCCTGGTGGATCGCCTGCACGCCGAAGTGGAACCGGTAGCGCGCCTCCAGCTCGTCCGCCCGCGCCGCCCCGAGCTGCCTCGCCATCGCGTAGTGGACCCCGAACGCCGACCGGTCGTGCAGGTGCATCCAGGCGAAGTCCTGGTTGATCTCCTCCTCCACCTGCGTCAGCAGCCGCCGGGCGTCCGCCAGGCCGTAGCGGTTGCCGCGGTGCTCGAAGTCCTTCCCCGCCAGCGCCACGAACCCGCGGCTCAGGCCGGTCAGCCGGTTCGCCTCCTCCTGCCGCTTGCGGTGCGCGTCCATCCGATCGCGGAGCGTCTCGCCGCTCAGGTTCGCGTGCGCCTCCGCCAGCCGCTCCGCGTCGTCGAACTCGCGCCACGTGTCGCGCTGCACGAGCTCCGCCAGCTCGCCGGGCTTCACGTAGCGGTTCTCGTACAGGCCGTGGTACTGCGGCGGGTGCGTCGTCTCGGCGTGCTCGGCGTCGATGAACGCCTGCACGTCCTCGGCCGGCTCCAGCACCTCCGGCAGCTTCTCCTTGCGGTTGTGCTTGTACGCCGCCCACGACATGCTCTCGCGGACGGCGGCCTCGTCGCGGAACAGCACCCACGCCGGGCGCTCGTCCGAGGGGCCGCGGAAGTAGCGGGCCTTGGCGTTCGCCTCGCGCTCCGGGTTGGCCGGGTGCGTCGCCCACATCGCCGGCACCCGCGTGTCCTCGGGCTTGAATACCTGCACCGTCTGCGTCGGGTCGGCGGGCAGCTCCGGCACCTCGCCGAGGGTCGGGTCGCCGCGCTTGACCTTCAGGTAGTCGGCCGCCTTCGTCTGGTGGTAGTACACGTCGCGGCTGTACCGGCCGTGGTCGGCGGCGGCCATCAGGTCGCCCCACGCCTGGCCGAGGGTTTCGGAGGCGAAGTCGAGCCGGGCCAGCGCAAAGACGAGGGGGTCGCTGCCGGTCACGCTCACGGCCACGAGGTCGGCGTTGTACTCCATCTGCCGCGACATCGACACGTTGGCGAAGTTGATGGCGCGGAACAGGAAGTGGAGCCCCTTGCGGACCACCCACAGCCCGCCCTGGAAGACCCACACGAAGACCGAGATACGCAGGTCGATGCGGGTCGCGGCGCTCACCATGTCGTCGAGCCAGTCGCGGGCGTACACCACGTCGCCGACGATGCGGTTCGCGGTGTAGACGTAGCTGCCGAGCCGCATGCTGTTCTGCGAGAAGTGGCCGAACTCGTGGGCGAGCACGGCCTTGAACTCGGCCAGGTTCAGGCGGTTCACCAGGCCCAGGCCGATGATGAGGTTCTTCCGCGACGGCAGGATGAGGTTCAGGAGTGTCTCGTCGAACGCGACCGCGGCAGTGACCTCGGGGTAGAGGTAGACGCGGTGCGGGACCGGGGCGCGGGTGTCGCGGCAGACCTTGCGGATGAACGCGAACAGCTCGGGCTGCTCGGCCTCCGTCACCTCGACCTTGATGCTGGTGTTCCGGCTGCCGCTCTTGAACAGTCCCTTGACCATGAACAGGCACAGGAGCCCGGAGAACACGCCGCCGAGGAACAGGACGAACCCGGGGGAGCTGTCGGACCGCGCCTGGTCACGGGTCCGCAGTCGGCCCGAGGCGTCGTGGTAGGTCACCGAGCGGCGGGGGCCGCTCGGGTCGCGGCCGAGCTGGTCGAAGCAGTAGTAGCAGAGGACCGCCGAGCCGAGGGTGAGGGCGAGGTACACCGCCATGAACG
>DASPHQ010000575.1:0-2583 GCA_035629595.1 Urbifossiella sp.
GCCGGTCGCCAACGCCATGGGGCCGCACGTCCACGACCCGCGCAGCGGCGAAATCATCTCGTCGCACATCATCTTCTGGCACGACGTGGTGAAGCTGACCCAGATGTGGTACTTCGTGCAGTGCTCGGGCGTGGACGAGAAGGCCCGCCAGCTCCCGCTCCCGCAGGACCTGACCGGCGAGCTGCTGCGGTACGTGTGCGCCCACGAGGTCGGCCACACCCTCGGCCTGCGGCACAACCACCGGGCCAGCCAGGCGTACAGCGTCGCCCAACTCCGCGACCCCGCCTTCACGGCGAAGAACGGCAGCGTGGCGTCGATCATGTCCTACGGCCGGTACAACTACGTCGCGCAGCCGGAGGACGGGGTGAAGACCCTCATCCCGGTGATGGCCCCGTACGACTTCTTCGCCATCAACTGGGGCTACCGGCCGATCCCGGAGGCGTCGTCGCCCGAGGCCGAGCGGGCCAAGCTCGACGAGTGGGCGGCGAAGCAGATCGACGACCCGTTCCTCCGCTTCGGCGGCGAGGACGGCCCGAGCCAGGTGGACCCGACGGTGCTGACCGAGAACATCGGCAGCGACCCGGTCGAGGCCACCGCGCTGGGGCTGAAGAACCTCGACCGGGTGATGGGGCACCTCGTCAAGGGGACGACGACGAAGGGCGAGGACTACAAGCTGCTGAAGGAGACGTACGAGGAGGTGCTCGGCCACCGCAGCCGGTGGCTCAGCGCCGTCGCCAAGCAGGTCGGCGGCGTGGTCGAGAACCGCACCCTCGCCGGCCGCGGCGACGTGACGTTCGTCCGCGTCCCCGCCGACAAGCAGGCGGCGGCGGTGAAGTTCCTGCTGGAGAACGCCTTCGCCACGCCGACGAAGCTGATCGACGCGAAGGTGGTGAACCAGTTCCTCTACACCGGCGTGGCGTCGGACATCGCCAGGCAGCAGCGGGCGCTGCTCGGGTCGCTGCTGGCCTCGACGCGGATGGCCCGGCTGTTCGACGCCGAGCTGCAGGACGGGGGCAAGGCGTACACCGCGACGCGGCTGGTGAACGACCTGCAGGACGGCCTGTTCGGCGAGCTGAAGGCGGCCGACCCGAAGATCGACCCGCTCCGCCGCCAGCTCCAGCGGGGGTACCTCGACATCCTGCAGAAGGAGTTCGTGGACGCGCCGCCGGCGGCCGCGTCGACCACGCCGGGCCCGCGGCTTCCGCTGATCGGCGACACCGGCGTCCGGGCGAGTGAACTGCGGTCGGTGGCGCGAGTGGCGCTGCGGCGGCTGGAGACGCAGCTGGCCGCGGCGAAGGCGACGGACCCGTCCACCGCCGCCCACATCGAGGACATCCGCGCCGAGGTCAGCGACATCCTGAAGGGCAAGCAGTGAGACTGTGAGTGCGAGCGAGGCCCGGGGACGGCCGTCCCCGGGCTTTGTTATTTGGTGCCCCAGACGACCACGTTCCCGGCCAACCCACGGACGCCGGGGAGCGCCAGCAGCGCATTGTCGAGCCGCGCCAGCCCGCGCAGCAGCGGCAGCCCGAAGCCGAGCCGGTCGGCCCGCGCCAGGACGCGGAAGTAGCGGCGCCGCAGGTCCGGGAAGCGCCGGCGGATCACGTCGAAGTCTTCAGGCCGGAGCGGCTGCTCGTCGTCGGTCGCGTCCACCCGGACGGGCACGAGCCGGCGGACGGCCTTCAGCCAGCCGGCGTAGGCGACCGGCTCCCGCGCCACGAACACGCCGCCGGGCTTCAGCCACCGCCGCACGCCGTCCATGACCGCCGCCAGCGAGTCGGTCAGGTGGTGGAGGATCAGGTCGCACCACACCACGTCATACGTGTCAGGCTCGGCCACGTCGTCGCGGGTGACGTCGGCCACGCGGAACGTCACCGCCTGTCCGTTCACCTCGGCCCGGCGGCGGGCCACGTCGATCGACACGGGCGACAGATCGACCGCGTCCACGTCCGCGCCGCAGTAGGCGAGCTGCACCGACGCCACGCCCTCGCCGCAGCCGACCTCCAGGACGCGCTTGCCGCGGAGGTTCCCGGCGAGGTGGAACATCTGCTCCTTGCCGAACAGGTGCGGGTGGCGCGGGGCGGCGTACCGGTCCAGCACGTCGCGGCCCATCGGCGTCACGATCGTGGAAGAAGCCACCCGGTCGAAGAACGCCCGTTCCTGTGCGTAGTCGGTCGCCATCCGTGCTCTCCCGGTGCGGTGACCGCGAATCGTAGCTTCTCGCAGGTCACGGCGGCAACCCGAAGTGCGGACGCGGCCCACCCGTTGCCACGGGTGGGCTTTCTCGGAGCGCACCACCTTCACGCGCCCCGCTCGTGTACACTGGTGCCTCCCGCACCACCGGAGCCGCCCATGCGCACGCTGTTCGCGCTCGCCCTCGCCCTCGCCGCCACCCGCGCCGCGGCCGCCGAACCCGTGCTCGACGCCAAGCAGATCGACGCCGTCGTCGAGGCCGCGATCAAGGAGTTCCAGGCGCCCGGGGCCGCGGTCGTGGTCGTGCAGGACGACAAGGTGGTCCACCTGAAAGGGTACGGCGTCCGCCGGCTCGGCGGGGACGCGCCGGTCACCCCGGACACCGTCTTTCCG
>DASPHQ010000576.1:0-8547 GCA_035629595.1 Urbifossiella sp.
GCGAGAAGCGGCGGACCAACAACGCGTGCTGCGGGCCGACCAGCAGATACCGGTCGCCGTCCGGCGCGAACCCGGCGAGATTCAGCCAGTGCGGATGCGGGTCGGACCTCAGCCAGCGCACGTCTCCGGCGGCGGACCGACCGACCGTGACCGCGCTCCCGTCCTGCTCCTGGTAGACGGTAACGAGCCGTTCGCCGTCGGGTGAGACGATGACCTGGCTCGCGGGGCCGCTCGGACCCTCGGGGAGTTCGCGGCCGTCGGCGGCGTCGTGGGTGCGGAGGGCGCCGAACGTGGTGTACAGCCGGTCGCCGGCCGGGGACACCGCGACGCGGTTCGGCTCGTCCCACACTTGGCGGACGGAAAGTGGGATGACGACGCGCGGCCCCGACGGCAGCGGCAGGATGAGGAGTTCGCCGTCGCCCGCGGCCCAGGTGCCGACGAGAAGGCGGCCGTCCGGCAGGAAGCGGACCTGCGTGACGCGGGCGCCGGCGTCGAGGACGAGCATGGGAGTGGGACCGA
The DNA here is from genome assembly GCA_035629595.1 of Urbifossiella sp. Taxonomy (GTDB): domain Bacteria; phylum Planctomycetota; class Planctomycetia; order Gemmatales; family Gemmataceae; genus Urbifossiella. The sequence goes on from DASPHQ010000576.1 coordinate 520, forward strand.
GCCGGGTCGCGTCAGCGCCCCGTGCCGACGCGACTCGAATCACGTCCGACGTTGACCGTGGGCGGACGCACGGGGCGCTGACGCGACCCCGCTCTGTTGCCGTTACGAGTCCATCAGCAGCCGGAGCGGGTCGCTGAACAGCTGCGCCAGCCGCGACGTGAAGCGGGCGCCGGCGGCGCCGTCCACGACGCGGTGGTCGTACGTCAGGCTCAGCGGCATCATCAGCCGCGGCACGATCTCGCCGTCCTTCACCACCGGCTGCAGCGCCGACCGCGACAGGCCCAGGATCGCCACCTCGGGGTAGTTCACGATCGGCGTGAACGACGTGCCGCCGATGCCGCCCAGGTTCGTGATCGTAAACGTGCCGCCGCGCATGTCGTCGATCCCGAGCTTGCCGGCGCGGGCCTTCTCGGCCAGCGCCACCACCTCGGCCGCGATGTCGCGGATGCTCTTCTTGTCGGCGTCCTTCACCACCGGCACCACGAGCCCGCGGTCGGTGTCCACGGCAATGCCGACGTGGAAGTACTTCTTCAGCACCAGCTCGCCGGCGTTCATGTCGTAGCTGCTGTTGAACTGCGGGAAGTCGCGCAGCGCCGCGACGCACGCCTTCACCGCCAGCACCGTCATGGTGATCTTCGGCGACCCCTTCGGCAGGCTGTCCACGACGCGCTTGCGGCCGGCCTCCAGGTCGGTGATGTCGGCCAGGTCGTGCTGCGTGACCATCGGCATGGTCCGCCACGCGACCGTCAGGTTCTTGGCGATCGTCTCGCGGATCTTGGCGACCGGCTTCCGCTCGACCTCGCCGTACTTCGAGAAGTCCGGCAGCGGCGGCGTCGTGAAGCTGTCGGCGACCGTCTTGCCGGGCGGGACGCCGGCGGGGGCGGTCTTGACCTTCTGGCGCTCGTCGCGGACGAAGCCCTTGATGTCGTCGAGGGTGACGCGGCCGCCGCGGCCGGAGCCCTTCAGCTCGCCGAGGGCGACGCCGAGCTCGCGGGCCAGTCGCCGCGTCGCGGGGCCGGCGGGGACCACGTCGGCGGTCTTGGCGGGGGCGCCGTTGGCGTGAGGGGCGGGGGGCTCCGTTACCGCTTGCGGCTTCGCGGCCGGCGGAGCGGGTGCCGGCCGCGAAGCCGCAAGCGGCTGCGAAGGTGCGGCGCCCGCGAACCGCAGCATCGGCGCCCCGACGGTGAGCTTGTCGCCCTGCTTGACCAGCACCGCCTCGACGGTGCCGGCGGCGTCGGCCTCCACGTCCATCGACGCCTTGTCCGTCTCGACGGACGCGACCGGCGTGCCCGGCTTCACCACGTCGCCGGGCTTCACCAGCACCGCGGTGACGGTGGCGGCCTCGATCCCCTCGCCGAGGTTCGGCAGGCGGAACTCGGAGCTACCGGTCGGCGCGGGAGCCTGCGTTGCCGCTTGCGGCTTCGCTGCGGGCGGAGCCGGCGCGGGGCGCGAAGCCGCAGGCGGTTGGGAAGGTAAAGCCGCGGGCTTGGCGCCGGCGCCCGCGAACCGCAGCACCGGCGCCCCGACGGTGAGCTTGTCGCCCTGCTTCACCAGTACCGCCTCGACGGTGCCGGCGGCGTCAGCCTCCACGTCCATCGACGCCTTGTCGGTCTCGACCGAGATGACGTTCTGGCCGGCCGCGACGGCGTCGCCGGGCTTGACCAGCACGGCCGTCACGGTCGCCGAGTCGATGCCCTCGCCGAGGCTGGGCAGGCGGAAGTCCATCGCGGGTGCTCTCCGGGTCAAACCCCCACCCGTTGCCACGGGTGGGCTTCGCCCAACTCAACTTTGAACTCGAAACTCTGAACTCGAAACTCTCAGACCGTCCACGGGTCCGGCCGGTCCGCGTTCAGGCCCATGTCGGCGATGGCCTGCGCCACCGCGGCGCGGTCCCACTCGCCGCGGTTCGCCAGCGCCGTCAGCGCCGCCACCACCACGTTCTCCGCGTCGATCTCGAAGAACCGCCGCAGCGCCTTGCGCGTCTCGCTCCGCCCGAACCCGTCCGCCCCCAGCGCCAGCAGCCGGCCGTCCAGGTACGGCCCCACCAGCTCCGGCAGCGCCCGCATGTAGTCGCTCGTGGCGACGATCGGGCCGTTCGTCTTCGCCAGCACCTGCCGGACGTAGGGCTCGCGCCGCGGCTGGTCCGGGTGCAAGCGGTTGAACCGCTCGCAGGCGAGGGCGTCGCGCTTCAGCACCGTGTAGCTGGTGGCGCTGTAGACGGTGCTGGCAACTCCGTACTTTTCCGCCAGGATCGCCTGCGCCCGCAGCGCCTCGTTCAGGATCACGCCGCTGCCGAGGAGCTGCACCTCGTGCTTCGCCCCGTCCGGCCGCACCGTCTTGAACGGGTACAGCCCCTTGATGATGCCGTCGCGCACGCCCTCGGGCATGGCCGGCATGTCGTAGCTCTCGTTGTAAACGGTCAGGTAGTAGAAGCACTCCTCGCCGCGGACGTACATGGCGTTGATGCCGTCCTCCACGATCACCGCGAGTTCGAACCCGAACGCGGGGTCGTACGCCCGGCACGTCGGCACCGTCATCGCCATGAGGTGACTGTGGCCGTCCTCGTGCTGGAGGCCCTCGCCGTTGAGGGTGGTGCGGCCGGCGGTCGCGCCCATGAGGAAGCCGCGGCAGCGGCTGTCCGCCGCGGCCCAGATCAGGTCGCCGACGCGCTGGAAGCCGAACATCGAGTAGTAGATGTAGAACGGGATCGTGTTGACGCCGTGCGTGCTGTACGCGGTGCCGGCGGCGACGAAGCTCGCCATCGCCCCCGCCTCGTTGATCCCCTCCTGAAGAATCTGCCCCGTCGTGCTCTCGCGGTACTCCGTCAGCGACCCCTTGTCGACCGGGTTGTACCCCTGCCCGACGGTGGAATAAATGCCGAACGACTTGTACATCGGCGGCATGCCGAACGTCTGCCCCTCGTCGGGGACGATCGGCACGATCAGCTTGCCGACGTTCGGGTCCTTCATGACCTGCTGCATGAGGGTGACCCACCCCAGCGTGGTGCTCTGCCCCTTGCCGGCCTGGGTGCCGCCGAGCAGCCGCTCGAACGCCTTCGGGTCGGGCGGTGCGCACGGGGTAAAGACGTTGTTGCGGGTCGGGTTGAAGCCGCCGAGCACCCGGCGACGGTCGTGCAGGTAGCGGATCTCGGGCGAGTCGTCGGCCGGGCGGTAGAACGCCCCGCTCTCGCACTGCTTGTCCGTCAGCGGCAGGGCGAACCGGTCGCGGAACAGCTTCAGCGCGGTCGCCAGGATCTTCTTGTCCTTGTCGGCCTGCGTCATGGTCAGGTCGTTCTCGCCGGCCTCCAGCTTCACCGTCAGCTTCTTCGCCTGGTGGGCGGTGTTCATCCCCTCGGCCCCGGGGATGCCGTACCCCTTCACCGTCTTCACCAGGATCACCGTCGGCTGGCCGTCGTGCTCGGTGGCCGCCTTGTACGCCGCGTACACCTTCCGCGGGTCGTGGCCGCCGCGCTTCAGGTTGGCGAGCTGGTCGTCCGTCAGGTGCTCGACCAGTGCCTTCAGCTCGGGCGTGTTGAAGAAGTACTCGCGGATGAACGCCCCGCCCTTGATGATGTACTCCTGGTACTCGCCGTCCACGACCTCCATCATGCGCCGCTGCAGCGCCCCGGTGTGGTCGGCCTTCAGGAGCGGGTCCCAGTCGCTCCCCCAGATCACCTTGATGACGTTCCACCCGGCCCCGCGGAAGATGCCTTCGAGCTCCTGAATGATCTTCCCGTTGCCGCGGACGGGGCCGTCCAGGCGCTGGAGGTTGCAGTTGATGACCCAGGTCAAATTGTCCAGCTTCTCGCGGCCGGCCTGGCCGATCGCGCCGAGCGACTCGGGCTCGTCGCACTCGCCGTCGCCCAGATACGCCCAGATGCGCACGTCGTCGGTGCGGGCGAGGCCGCGGTCGCGGAGGTAGCGGTTGAAGCGGGCGTGGTAGATCGACATGATCGGGCCGAGGCCCATCGACACCGTGGGGTACTGCCAGAAGTCGGGCATCAGCCACGGGTGCGGGTAGCTGCTGAGGCCGCCGCCCGGCTGCAACTCCTGGCGGAAGTTGTTGAGCCGGCCCTCGTCGAGCCGGCCTTCGAGGAACGCCCGCGAGTACATGCCGGGGCTGGCGTGACCCTGGTAGAACACCACGTCGCCCGGGTGCGCCTCGGTGCGGCCGCGGAAGAAGTGGTTTTGGCCGATCTCGTACAGCGTCGCGGCGCTGGCGAAGGTGGCGATGTGCCCGCCGACGTTCGTCGTCTTGTTCGCCTTCACCACCATCGCCATCGCATTCCAGCGGACGATGCTCTTGATCCGCCGCTCGAGCGCCCGGTCACCCGGGAAGTCGGGCTGCTCCTCGACGGGGATGGTGTTCACGTACGGCGTGGTGACGCCGACGCTCATCCGCCCGGGGGCGGACTTGGCGACCTGGGCGATGAGCGAGCCGAGGAGGAACTGGGCGCGGTCGGCCCCGCCGTGGCGGATGACCGCCTCCATCGAGTCGAGCCACTCGGCGGTCTCTTGCGGGTCGATGTCCTCCGGCAGGCGGCCGTCGCGGCGGGCCAACGCGTCGGGGGTCACGAGCATCGCGGGAGCCTCGGGGATCGGGGGTCGCCGGGCCGCCCCGGGAGAGGGATGAGCGGGGTCCGGGCGGGCGGGCGGCGGCGGGTGCGGTCTACGGCTGTTCAAGTTGCATTCCCTCTTTACGATAGGCGCGGGGGCCGGCCGCGTCCACGCCGCCGACCCCCATCCTCACCCCCCGCGGACGTACCCATGCGGACCGGATTCTTCCTGGCCGTTCTCGCCACCGCGGCCGCGGCGTCCGCCCCCGCACAGCAGCCGGGAAAGCTGCCGTTTCCGGCGTGGCGCGTGAGCGCGGACAAGGGCACGGTCGGCAGCGCCGCGGCCGAGCTCACGCGGCAAACCGGCGTGCCGATCGCGGTGCCGGCGGACGCGGCCGGCCGGACGTGTGCGGGGGTGAAGGAGGCGCCGTTCTGGGACGCGCTCGACCGCCTCGCCGCGTCGGCGGATTTGCGCGTGTCGCTGCGCGACGCCGGCCGGGCCGTCGAGCTGCTGCCGAAGGGGGCGAGCCGCGAGGTCGTTTCGACCGCCGGGCCGTTCCGCGTCGTGGCGAAGCAGGTGACCGGCCGGGCGCTGCTGGCCGAGGGGATGACCGTCTACGACGTACAACTCGACCTCCAGTGGGAGCGCCGCTACCACGTCTTCCGCGTGGACTCGAACCCGCAGATCACGCACGTCGCCGACGACCGCGGGGTGCTGCTCCAGCCGCAGACCGCCGGCGCGAAGACGCAGCCGACGGGGGCCGTGCACGCGGCGTCGGTGAAGCTCGGCGGCATCGCCCGCGAGGCCAAGCGGGTCGGCGTGCTGAAGGGGTCGTTCGCCGTGACCGCGAGCGAGAAGCTGCTCGACTTCCGGTTCGACGTGGCGGCGAAGAAGGCGGCGCCGGTCGTGAAGGAGGGCGTGAGTGCGGCACTGATCGACTGGTCGAGGGACGGCAGCGTGTGGGCGGCGGAGGTGGAGTTGACGTACCCGCCGACGCTGCCGGAGTTCGAGAGCTTCGAGGCGTCGTCGTTCACGTCGGCGAACGAGGTGCGGCTGGTGGCTCCGGGGCCAAGCGGGAAGCGGTTCGCGCCGGAGAGCCAGGCTGTGGGCGTGGTCGGCCGGCGGGTGAGCGCGACGTACTACTTCAAGGCGGACGGCGTGACCGGCCCGGCGGCGGTCGGCCCCGGGTGGGCGCTGGCGGTGGATGCGGCGGCGACGCCCGTGGAGTTCCGGGTGCCGTTCGAGCTGCGGGACATCGTGCTGCCCTGAGCGAGGCGAACGGCGCGACGTCAGTCCGCCGGTGACGCCACCAACCACCTGCCACGGCGCCCACAGGCGCATCTCCGCAGGTGATTGGTGGCGCCACCGGCGGACTGACGTCGCGCCGTTCGCCGGGCGATTACACCACGTCCGCCAGCTTCCGCAGCTCGGCGCGGATGGCGGTCAGCTCGGCGTCCGCGGCGGCCTTCTCGCGCCGCAGCGCCGCCAGCTTCGCCACCGCGTCCTCGTGCGCCTGCTTCCGGGCGGCGAGGGTGCGGGCGGCGTCGGCGGCGCCCTGCTCGGTGTAGCACGCCTCCTGCTCGGCCTCGCGGATCGCGGCCGGCATCTGCCGGGCGCGGTTCTCCAGGCCGATCTGGTCGGCGACCAGCTGCGTGCGGGCGGCGCGGGCCTTCGCCCGCGCCAGCACCGGGCTCTCGTCGCCCGGCGGCGCCGGCTGCGGCACCGGGATCACGGTGACGCGGGTGGCGGCGACCTCGACCGACTCGCAGAGCGTCTTGCCGCGGGCCGCGTGGTACAGGACCGTCAGCACGAACGTGGCGAAGGCGAGGACGACCGGGCCGGGGTTGGCGGTGACGCCGTCCCAGGCGCGCCCGGCGACCGGCCGGGCGGCGTCGAGGACACGGTCGAGGTTCGTCGGGTCCTGGAGGTACCCGGCGGCGGCGGCCGCGGCCCCGAGGGCTGCGGTCGCCAGGACGAGGCGGCGCTTCATGGTGTGCGTCCTGGGGGTCGGCCGGCGGGCGCGCCGCGGCCGGGCCGTGCGGGACGGCGTGCGGCGGCGGCTCGCTCGGCGGGGGTTGGGGCGACCGATAACATCGGCCACGGAAAGACAGCCCCGCCGCCCCCAGGTTCGCGCTCACGAGCCGAAAACCCACCCGTTGCAACGGCCGGGCGTTACCCCGACAATCGAGCAGGCCGGCGCGACGAAATCCGTAACCAAATCCGAAGCCCGCGCCGGCCGGCGGGAACATCTCCCACGACGGCACCCGGCGGAGGGCGTATGGGCGCGACGGCACGCGGGCTGTTCGGCATCCTCGGCCGGGTCGCGCCGCCGGCCGACTCCGACGCCGCCCTCCTCGACCGCTATGCCCGCGCCGCCGACCCCGAGGCGTTCGCCGCCCTCGTCCGCCGGCACGGGCCGATGGTCTACGCCGTGTGCCGCCGCCGCCTCGGCCAGACCGCCGACGCCGAGGACGCCTTCCAGGCCGTGTTCCTGGCGCTGGCGAAGTCGGCCGGGCGCGTCCGCACGCTTCCGGCGTGGCTCTACCGCGCCGCGTACCTCGTCGCCCTGAAGGCGGCGGGGCGGCGGGCGCGCAACCCCACGGACCCCCTGCCGGACGAGGTGCCGATGCCCGAGCCGCCGCCCGCCTGGGAGACCGCGGAGGTGCGGGCCGCCGTCGACGCCGAGGTCGCGGGGCTGCCCGAGAAGCTACGGGCCGTCGCGGTGCTGTGCCTCCTCGAAGGGCGCACCAACGCCGAGGCCGCGGGCGTGTTGGGCATCCCGGCCGGCACCGTCGATTCGCGGCTGCACGCCGCCCGCAAGACGCTGCAGGCCCGGCTCACGCGCCGCGGCGTCGCCGTGGGCGCGGCGGTGGCGTTCGACCAGCTGCTCGGCGGGCCGGTCGGCGCCGCCGGGCCGCGGGTGCTGAAGCTGATGGCCGACACGATTCCGGCGGTGCTCGCCGAGGCCGCGCGGCCCGGCAGTGGGGTGCTGCCGGCCGCCGTTTCCGACCTGTCCCGGGGGATCACGACGATGACGACGAACGTTCGCGCCCTGGCCGCGCTGGGGCTGGCGGTGGGCCTCCTCGGCACGGCCGGGGCGGGCTTCTACCTCAGCGCCGCGCCGGCTCAGGAGCCCAAGACCGCCGACGGTCTGCCGGCGCAGAAGGCGGACGCACCGCCGAAGAAGAAGGCCGACCCGGCCCCGGCGAAGAAGGCGGCGCCAGAGGGGAAGCTGGAGGGGACCGCAATCCTCGATCGGACGCTCGGCGGACAGCGGAACCCGGACGGCGCCGGCCTGCGGGAGTGGCTCGACCTCATCGAGGACCAGACGGAACTGATCGTACGGGTGGACGTAGCGGCATTCCGCCGGCTGATGGGGAGTTTCCAGAGTGACGACGAGGGCGGGTTCAACGCGGACGCCTTCCTGAAAGCGCTGTACGAGTCCCAGGTGAAAGTGCCGCGGTACGTGGAC
>DASPHQ010000577.1:0-4195 GCA_035629595.1 Urbifossiella sp.
CCACGCGCTCACCACGCTCAACGACACGACGTTCGTGGAGGCGGCTCGGGTGCTGGCCCAGCGAGCCATGACCGAGGGCGGGGCCGAGGACGCTGGCCGGCTGCGGGTCGCGTTCCGCCACGCGGTCGGACGGGTGCCGACGGAGGCGGAGGTGGACATCCTCCGCGGCGCGCTCGATCGGCAGCGGCGCCTCTACGCCGGCGACCGGGCCGCGGCCGAGCGGCTGCTGAAGGTCGGCGAGTCGCGGCGCGACGAGCGCCTGGACGTGGTCCAGCACGCGGCGCTGACGGCGGTGTGTACGCTGATCCTGAACCTCGACGAAACGCTGACGAAGCAGTGACGCGGTGAGTGAAGTGCCTCCCGAGCGGGGTCGCGTCAGCGCCCCGTGCGTCGGCGCAACGGACCACGTCGGATGTGAAATGATTTGCGAACGCACGGGGCGCTGACGCGACCCCGCTCGTCGGAGTCTACGATGAACCCGCTCGCCGAACGCGCCCTCCACCTGTCGCGCCGCCACTTCTTCGGCCGTTCCGCCGTCGGCATCGGCTCCGCCGCCCTGGCCTCCCTCATGGGGCAGGACGCGGCCGCCGCCCCGCGGCAGCGCGTCGGCGGGCTGCCGACGCTGCCGCACTTCGCCCCGAAAGCGAAGCGCGTCATCTACCTGTTCCAGAACGGCGCCCCCACGCACGTGGACCTGTTCGACCACAAGCCGGAACTCACCCGCCGCAAGGGGCAGCAGATTCCCGACTCGGTCGTCGGCGGCGCCCGCTTCAGCACGATGACTAGCGGCCAGGCCGCCCGGCCGTGCCTCCCGGAGATCACGCGGTTCGCCCGCCACGGCCGGAGCGGCGCCACCGTGTCCGACTTCATGCGGCACACGGCGTCGATCGCCGACGACCTGTGCTTCATCAAGTCGATGCACACGACGCAGGTGAACCACGCCCCGGCGATCACGTTCTTCATGACCGGGAACGAGATGCCCGGCCGGCCGAGCATGGGGAGCTGGCTCACCTACGGCCTCGGCAGCGAGTCCGAGGAACTCCCCGGGTTCGTCGTGATGACGAGCCGCGACAAGGAGGCGAGCTGCGGGCAGATCTTCTACGACTTCTACTGGGGGAGCGGCTTCCTCCCGACGCGCTTCCAGGGGGTCAAATTCCGCGGCAGCGGCGACCCGGTGCTGTACCTGTCGAACCCCGACGGCATGAGCCGCGAGAGCCGCCGGGCCGTCCTCGACGACTTGGCCCGGATGAACGAGCTGGGCCTCCGCGAGTTCGGCGACCCCGAGATCGCCACCCGCATCGCCCAGTACGAGATGGCGTACCGGATGCAGGCCAGCGTGCCCGAGCTGACCGACTTCAGCAAGGAGCCGCTGAAGGTGCTCGAGATGTACGGCCCCGACGTGCGGCGGCAGGGGAGCTTCGCCTACAACTGCCTGATGGCCCGCCGCCTGATCGAGCGCGGCACCCGCTTCGTGCAGCTGTTCCACGCCGGCTGGGACCAGCACCGCAACCTGACCACGCAGCTGAAGATTCAGTGCGAGGACACCGACGCCCCGAGCGCGGCGCTGGTCCGCGACCTGAAGCGGCTCGGCCTGCTCGACGACACGCTGGTGATCTGGGGCGGCGAGTTCGGCCGCACGCCCTTCCTGCAGGGGCCGATCGCCGAGGTGAAAACGTGGGGCCGCGACCACCACCCGTACGTATTCACGATCTGGATGGCCGGCGGCGGCGTCAAGCCGGGTACGACCTACGGCAGCTCCGACGACTTCGGCTTCGGCCCGGCCGAGAACCCCGTCCACGTCCACGACCTGCAGGCCACGATCCTCCACCTGCTCGGCATCGACCACCAGAAGCTGACGTTCCGCTTCCAGGGCCGCGCCTACCGGCTGACCGACGTGCACGGGCACGTCGTGCGCGGAGTTCTTGCATAACGCCGAAAGCCTGGGGACGGCCGTCCCCGGGCTTTGCGACTCACATCACTTTTGCTCACCCGCCGTGGACGCGGTCCGACCCGGCGACCTTCACGATCTTGTTGTACAGCCCGAGGATGAGGAACGTCGGCGCCCAGTGGCCGACGAACTGCGCGTCCTCCTTGCGGCCGAGGAGGTGGAGCGTGGCCGAGGCGACGATCGACGCCCCGCCGGCCCACAGGAACCAGTCCGACGGCATCTGCGCCGTGTAGTGCTCGATCGACCGGGCCACCACCCCCTCCGAGTGGCTGTGGGGGTCGCTGCCGCCGGAGGTCATCCCGCTGCCGGCGGTGGACATGTTCCCGCCAGCGGCCGTCCCGCCAGCGGTCATCCCGCCGCCGGTCCTGGTGCCGCTCATCGTGCCAGTCGCCATGACAGATTCTCCCGGTTTGATAGGTTGTCGGGCGGATTCCCGACCGCCCGACGCTCCACCGGAAGGGGTTGCGAATGATGTGCCGGGCAACTCAGCCGTCGCCGCGCAGGTAGCCACGGTCGCGGGCCTCGTAGCCGGGGTAGTCGAGCGCCTCGTACAACTCGGCCCGCGTCTGCATTCGCGCCAACAAGTCGTGCTGGTGCCCGGCCGCGTGGAGGGTCCGCAGCGCGTCCTCGGCCGCCTTCATTGCCACGCGGAAGGCGGTGAGCGGGAACAGCACCATCGCGTACCCCATCGCCCCGAGTTCGGCAACGCTCAGGTTCGGACCCTTGCCGAACTCGGTCATGTTGGCCAGCAGTGGCGCCTTCACCTCGCGGGCGAAGCGGGTGAACTCCTCGGCCGTCTCCAGAGCCTCGGGGAAGATCGCATCCGCCCCCGCGGCGAGGTACAGCTTCGCCCGGCGCACGGCATCGTCGAACCCGGTGACGCCGCGCGCGTCGGTTCGCGCCATGACGACGAATCCCGGGTCGCGCCGGGCGGCGACCGCGGCCCGCACCTTCGCCGCCATCACGTCCGCGTCCACGAGCGACTTTCCCGCCAGGTGCCCGCAGCGCTTCGGCATCACCTGATCTTCGAGGTGAACCCCCGCGACGCCGGCGGCCTCTAACAGGCAGATCGTGCGTTCGACGTTCAGCGATTCGCCGAACCCGGTGTCGGCGTCGCACAGGAGCGGCAGCGTGGTGGCCTGGGCCGTCAGCTGCGCCGCCTGGACGAACTCGGTGACGCTCAGCAACCCGATGTCGGGCACACCGTTGCCGGCCGACAGGGCACCCCCGGACAGGTAAACGGCACGGTAGCCGACGCGCTCGGCAAGCCGGGCCGCGAGCGGGTTGAAAACGCCCGGGATCGCCACGGGGCCGGTCGCCCACAACTGGCGGAGGGCCTGCCCGGCGGATGCAGCCATGACGTGCTCCCGGGGTCGCGGTGTGGTCCCGGACAGCATACCGGAACGGGGCTGGGGCGGGTTTTTCCTGTCCCGACCGACGCGGTGAAAGTCCTGATTTCGTAAGCCCTCGCGCGAATCGTGGGTGGGCGGGTGTCCGGGAAATCGACGGTCCGAGTTGACAGGCCGGGAGGGGCACTTATAATCCCTCGGTGCGATCCACCCCGTGAGGTGCGTGCATGACCGCGTTCCCGATTCGGATTACGACGGCGATCCCGCCGCAGGGCGGGTGACTCCTTCCGACCGAATTCGGCGTCGGTTGGAGCCAAACCGAAAGGTTTGGCTCTCGTGTTTCACGGGGCGGTGTGGCCCGCGCGTATAGCTCAGTTGGCTAGAGCGCAGCTCTGATAAAGCTGAGGTCCTTGGTTCGAATCCAAGTACGCGCACTTACGACGGGGGCGGGCGGGCCGGGCGGGGATGTAGCTCAATTGGTAGAGCACCTGCTTTGCAAGCAGGGGGTTACGGGTTCGAGTCCCGTCTTCTCCACACGGTGTGAATTCGGGCAGCCGCCCAGACGATCAAGAGTTCGGCGACGGGTGAGGGCCGCGGGAAGGATCGAAGAAAAAATCCTTCGCGGTTGGTTGACTCCCCGATGACCCGCCGATAAAGTGTACTTCGCAAGCGACTGATTGACTGGTCTGGCAAACACCGGTCAATCGGTACTAGCGACAGTGCAGGCTCCGGGAGGAGTCTGCGGGCCGAAAGGCCGCGGTCTTTGGCAACGTGGTGATGCGAGGCGAGCCCGACCCGGGTTCGCGGCCGCACGGCGTGGTTCCCGCGAGGGGGCCGGGCCGGGGGGTCGCGGGTGGTGGGTCGGGCGGTGAAGTGTGTGCGACGACTACAGTGGTTG
>DASPHQ010000578.1:0-3181 GCA_035629595.1 Urbifossiella sp.
ATGACCGCGTGGGAGATGGTCGAGTACTACGGCCGGCTCCATGAGGTGCCGGCGGACGTGCTGCGGCCGCGGATCGAGGAGTTGTTCAAGACGCTTCAGATTACTGAGTACCGCGACGTGCCGGGGGCGAAGATGAGCACCGGGACGCGGCAGAAGGTGTCGATCGCCCGCGCCCTGGTGAACGACCCGCCGGTGCTGATCTTCGACGAGCCGACCGCTGGGCTCGACGTGCTGGTGCAGCGGGCCGTGCTCGACAGCATCAAGGCGCTGCGCGGCCGCGGCAAGACGATCCTGTTCTCGACGCACATCATGCGCGAGGTGGAGAAGCTGTGCGACCGCGTCGCCATCCTGTCGCGCGGCCGGCTCGTGGTGTGCGGCACCCTCGACGACTTGCGGACGATGCACAATCAGCCGGACCTGGAGGAGCTGTTCTTTCAGCTGGTGAGCTAGAGCGGAATTCGAGTAGCTACAGCACCTGTGAGAAGCCCACCCGTTGCAATGGGTGGGCTTCCTGCCCGCTTCCCATCATTCCGGCGCCCAAATCTTCATTTCGTGCTCCAAAAACTCCTTCGTGATGGTGCCGGGGACGTGGACGACGTACCGTCCGCGGCCGTTCCCGGAGCGGAACACCGTCGGCCGGTCGTAGGGGAACAGGACGCGGAATTCGGGGGGCACGGCCACCGGCAGGTGGTCGTGCGGACCGGGGCCGGGTTCGTCGTAGCGCCATTCGTCCTCCGGGCCGGCGTGCAGCGACAGCCGACGCAGGTCGGACACGATGAAGCGAATCCGCTGGTGCGGCCGCACCAGCGCCTCCTTCACCTCGTCCTGCACCCATTTGAACTGCTCTTTGCCCATCGACGGGGCCGTGCTGAAGTGCATGAACCGGCTGCCCGGCTTGATGTTCAACATCAGGTACAGCACGTGCGGGGAGTCGTTGTACGCCAGCAGTTCGCCGTCCCGGATGTCCTGCTCCTGCCCGCGGAGGAACTCGGCCACCTCCTCCAGCCCGGCGGTGTCGGTGCCGGAGAAGTAGTCGGACTGGAAGGCGACTCCGTTGCGGACCTCGCCGCCGACGCGCGGCGACAGGCACGCCCGCCACCACGTCAGCCGGTTCGGGCTGCGGTCCGGGTACGTCCAGACGAGGTGCCGGAACTTCGTCCCCTCGTGCCGCCACGGCGGCAGGTCGTCACCCGTGCGGAACGCCAGCCAGCCGATCACCGCGAACTGTGCGAGCAGCGCCAGCGCCGCGACCGCCCAGCGGTTCGCGGCGAACACGGCAATCATCAGCAGCGTCTCGGGGACGTGGACGTAGTGGAACTGCCGCTGCAGGAACAGCCCCGACGCCACCCACGCCAGGTACAGCGCCGCCAGCACGGCGCGGCTCGTGCGACCGTCGGCGTCGGCCACCGGCGGGTACTGCCACGCCGGGAACGCGCGGCCGACGAGGCTGTCGTCCTCGCGGTGCGGGGCGCGCCACGGCCGCGCGTCGACGAGGTTCAGCACGGCGAGGGGCACGGCCAGGACGATGAGGAGGCTCCACGGCGGAAAGTAGCCGAGCTGGCAGTCGAGGCGGGAGCCGAACTCCTCGAACGTGCGCATCTGGTAGGTCGTGTTCCAGTTGGTGAACACGTCGAGGAAGTGCGGCCACGTCCCGCTGGCGACGAGCCACGCCAGCCCGGCCGCCCCCGCCGCGACGCCGCCGAGCAGCACGCCGAACAGGTCCGCCGCGATGCGTCGGCCGCGGCGGTCGGTCGGTTCCCCCGTCCCCCAGCGCGTCAGTAACACCGCCCACACCGCGACCGCCACCGGCAGCACGTGCGGCTTGATCCACACCCCCGCGCCCCAGATCAGCCCTTCGAGCACCGCGGTGCGGAACACCCAGGCCGGCGGGCGGTCCTGGTCGCGCGCGGCCCGCTGGCGGCGGAGCCGGTACGCGGTAGCAAGGAGCGCTGGGAGCATCATCCAGGTGTCGCGCTGGGCGTGGTTGAACTCCGAAATGAAGAGGTAGAACCCTGCCATCCCCGCCGCCCCCCACGCGACGCCGGCCGGCGTGGCACCACCCTTCCGCGCGGCGCGCAGCAACAGCCAGCCGATCGCCCCCACGACGGCGAGATCGACGGCGCGCACGGCCTCCATGCTCGGTCCGAGCAGCGGTCGGATGAGGCACAGCAGCCAGGTGAAGCCGGGCGGGTTGGTGTCGAACACGTCGCGGTAGTGGACGCCGCCCGAGAGGATGTTGCGCGCCGCCACGTCGTAGAGGGTCACGTCCACCCAGAGCGGCATGCGGAGGAACATCGGCGCGCCGACGACGACGGCGGCGCCGAACGCGAGCCAGCCGAGCCGGGCCGACCGCCACGGGAGCCGGGAGCGGGCGGCGGGCGGGAGTGTCATCGGCGGCGGGTCCGGTGAAAGGTCGGCGTTGTCTTACAGCCGGAACCCAGGCGGAACAAGGTAACGGGAGGGTGTCGGGATTCCGGCGAAAAAATCGGAAGGACTGTTGCAACCCCACCTGAGCCCGCTTACGATCGTGGAGGAAATGGGGGAAAAACCGGCGCCGTCAGGATTCGGCGGAACCGGCCCCATCATCCGATCCGGCCCGCGCCCGGTGGCCGCTCATCCCCAAGGGAGTGCCGCGATGAGTGTCTCGTTCGACCCCCCTCCCCGGTTCGAGCCCGCCGAAGTCCTGTTCGCGAGCCCGCACACCTACCTCCGCCGCCTGTCTGTGAAGACCAACGACAGCGAGGTCGTCATCTCGGGGCGGGTGCCCAGCTACTACCTGAAGCAGATGGCCCAGGAGGCCGTCCGCGCCTGCCTCGGCACCCGCCGGCTGCGGAACGAGGTCGAGGTCTGCTACGCCTGACTCGCACCCAGGCGCAGGTCCACCAGGAACCGATCCAGGGCGTCCACGGGCGCCGCGTCCGGTAGCGTGCTCGCGGCGTGCGCCGCGTCCAGCCGCGCCTCCCAGCGAGCAAGCTCGGCGCGGTGAAACGCCGCGTCCTCACCCGGCAGCGTCCCCACCTCCGCGGCCGCCTTGCGGCGGATCAGCTCGGGAACGTAGTCCAGCCCGAACCGCGCGTTCAGCGTCGGCAGGTGGGCCTGCACCTCGCCCGTCTCCAGCAGGTGAACGCCGGTGAGGACGACGCGGTAGGCGTACAGCAGCGTCTTCGCCCGCACCTCGGGT
>DASPHQ010000579.1:0-12443 GCA_035629595.1 Urbifossiella sp.
CGCCGCCGCGTCCACCATCAGGTGCGCCAGGATGAGCCGGCCGCGCGGCACCGGCTGCGACATCAGTAGCTCCATCGTCCCCTTGTCCACCTCGCCGGCGACCGCCCCCGCGGCCCGGCCGATCGCCCACACCGAGCAGAGGATGACGACGATCGGGTGCATGAGGCCGACGGCCAGGAAGTCGGTCGGCTCCTGGAACTGCATGTCGCCGCCGCCGAGGACGGCCTGCGACACCTTGCCGGGGCCGCGGAACAGCACGTCGCGGAACACGTTCTCGGGGAGCCCGGCGACGCGCGAGATGGTGTTGAAGAACGGCGTGATCTCGGCCGTGACGCGCTGCGTGATCTTCACCCACAGGGCCGAGAACAGGAACAGCAGGACGCACACCACAATCAGCGCCGTGCGGCTGTCGCGGAGGAGCTTCTTGAACAGGATCAGGGTCATGGGTGCTCGCGGGGCGGTCGGCTCGGGGCTTCGGTTCGGTAGCCGCGGGCTTCAGCCCGCGCCGGCGTAGGCGTTGTCCGCGACCGCGTTGCTCCCGGGTGGGCGCCACAGGCTGACGCGGGCTGAAGCCCGCGGCTACCAGCCCCGAGCCGAAGCCCCGAGCCGTCACCCGTGGAACCGGCGGTAGATCGGCCCGAGCCCCTGCGGCTCGACGCGCAGGTCGGTCAGCGGCTGCCGCGCCAGCCAGTCCAGCAGCGCCGGCAGCGGGCCGCGGTACGTCAGCGCCAGCCGGCCGTCGGCCACCGCGTCGGCCGGCAGCGCCGCGCCGTCGGGGCCGGCGGTCGGGGCGGGGCCGGTCAGCGCCGCGGACACG
This sequence comes from Urbifossiella sp., assembly GCA_035629595.1. Taxonomy (GTDB): domain Bacteria; phylum Planctomycetota; class Planctomycetia; order Gemmatales; family Gemmataceae; genus Urbifossiella. The sequence goes on from DASPHQ010000579.1 coordinate 818, forward strand.
GCCCGGCCGCCGCGCAGGTCGCTCATGCACTGCACGTGAACGAGCTTGCCGCGGCGCAGGACCGCGACGCGGTCGCACACCGCCTCCACCTCGTGCAGCACGTGCGACGAGAACAGCACCGCCTGGCCGCGGGCCTTGGCCGCCTTCAGCTGGTCGAGCAGCTCGTCGCGCATGGTCGGGTCGAGGGTGTTGGTCGGCTCGTCGAGGACGATCAGCGGCACCTTCGGCACCAGCACCGTCAGCAGCGCCACCTTCCGCTTCATGCCGCTGCTCATGTGCGTCAGCGGGCGGTCGACGTCGATGTCGAGCCGCTTGGCGAGGGCGTCCACCTCGGGGCCGGGCGTGTCGCCGCGCAGGCCGGCGAGGAACTGCACGAGCCGCCGGCCGGTCATCGTCTCGTAGAGCCGCAGTTCGCCGGGGAGGTAGGCGACGTTGCGGCGGGCCTGAACGCCCTGCGTCCAGCAGTCGAACCCGGCGAGGGCGGCGCGGCCGGCGGTCGGGCGGAGGAAGCCGAGCATCAGCCGCAGGGCGGTGCTCTTGCCCGAGCCGTTGGGGCCGAGGAGGCCGACGACCTCGCCGGGGGCGACCGTCAGGTCGAGGGCGTCGAGGGCGCGGAAGGAGCCGTAGTCCTTGGTGAGGCCGACGGCGGTGAGGACGGGGGCGGACATACCCTTCAGTGTAGGGGCGGCACGGCCGCGCCGGCGAACGGTTCGGTTCGGAGCCCGGAGGGCGTCGGCGTGTAGCCCGGGGTGCAACCCCGGGCGGGTGACGGCGTGGCTCGTGGGAGCGACGCCCATCATTCACTGCCCACGCCGTCCGGGGTTGCACCCCGGGCTACACGCCGACGCCCTCCGGGCTAAAACCCTGCGCCGCCCGTTCGTTCATCGCCCTCTCACCGCCCGCCGCGTTTCCTAACCGGCACGCCCCCAGGAGGCCCGCCATGGCCGCGCCCCGGATCGCACTCGCACTCGCACTCGCACTCACCCCCGCGCTCGTCGCCGCCGACTGGCCGCAGTGGCGCGGCCCCACCGGCGACGGCGTCGCCGCCGGGTTCACCGCCCCCGCCGCGTGGCCGAAGGAGCTCAAGAAGGGGTGGTCCGTCGCCGTCGGCCAGGGCGTCGCCACCCCGGCGCTGGCCGGCGGCAAGCTCTACGCCTTCGGGTTCGAGGACGGCCAGGAGGTGCTCCGCTGCCTCGACGCCGCCACCGGCAAGGAGTTGTGGAAGGAAGGCTACACCACCCCCCCCGTGACCGGCTTCGCCGGCGGGTACCCGGCGGCGCGGTCGTCGCCGGCCGTGGCCGCCGGCAAGGTCGTGACGTTCGGCGTGCAGGGCGTGCTGTCGTGCCTCGACGCCGCCACCGGCAAGGTGCAGTGGCGGAAGGACAACACCGGTCCGGTGCCCATGTTCAGCACGTCGTGCTCGCCGCTGATCGCCGGCGGGTTGTGCGTCGTGCAGGTCGGCGGCGACGGCCGCGGGGCGGTGGTCGCATTCGACCTCGGCACCGGCGCCGAGCGCTGGCGGTGGGCGTCCGACGGCACCAAGTACGCCTCGCCGACGGTGGTGGACGTGGGCGGCCTGAAGGCGGTCGTGGCCGAGACGACGGGCACGGTGTCGGCCGTGGGGCTGGCCGACGGCAAGGTGCTGTGGCAGGCGTCGTTCAGCAGCAAGTACAACGCCTCGACGCCGGTGGCGGCCGGGCCGGTGGTGATGTACGGCGGCACCGGCAAGGCCAACACCGCGGTGAAGCTGGAGCGGAAGGGGAACTCGGTGGAGGCGGTGAAGCTGTGGGCCAACGACGAGAACCCGGTGCAGTTCGGCAGCCCGGCGGTGGCGAACGGCCGGCTGTTCAACATCGCGCAGGACGGCACCGTGTTCTGCATCGACACCGCGACCGGCAAGACGGTGTGGACCGGCCGCCCGTCGGCGGGCGGGACGGCGCCGCCGCCGGCGGGCAAGTTCAAGGGGAAGGGCGGCGGCGGGGGCGGCTACGGCGCGGTGGTGGTGGCGGGGTCGGCGCTGTTCACGCTGACGCCGTCGGGTCAGCTGGTGGTGCTGGACGCGGCCGCGGCCGAGTACAAGGAGCTGGCGAAGTACCGCGTCGCCGACGGCGGCACCTACGCCTACCCGGTGGTGGACGGGAACCGCGTGTTCGTCCGCGACCGCGACTCGGTGACGTTGTGGACGATCGAGTAGTGCCCTCCGCCGCTTGCGGCGTTGCACCGCCGCGAGCGGCTTACCGCGCGCGCGGGGCCGGGGTGGTGAGCACGTCCGACACCGGCTTCTTGTAGAAGAGGATCACCACTTCGAGGCCGGTGTCGGGGCTGCGGAACACGTTCGTGGACACGAGTTCCCAGCCGTACTCGCCCATCAGGCTCATCTCGGCGTGCCGCCGCTCGACCACCACGTCCACCGACAGCCCCTCGGTCGGGAACTGTTGGGTCATGTACTTCCACTTGGTGAGCACCGTTCCACCCCCGTCGTGTTACTCCGCGGGATACAGCAGCCGGCCGCAGCTGGCGTTCGGGCACGGCACGAACCCGCCGGACTGCAGCTCGTAAATCTTCTGGTCGGTCACCGACCCGCGACAGCCCTGACACACCTTCCCCTTCAGCGCCGCCAGCGCGTCCGGGCCGCGGCCCCGCACCTGGGAGTCGTAGATCGCCTTCACGTTCGCCGGCAACTCCGCCTCGGCCGCGGCCAGCGCCGCCTGCGACTCCTTCTGGTCGGCCAGCATCCGCGCCAGCCGGTCGGCCGCGTCCGCCTGGGACTCCTTGAACTCGGCCTGCGCGTCGGCCCACTGCTTCTCGACCGCCGGGATCGCGGTCGTGCGCTCGTCCAGGTCGGTCATCGTCGCCAGGATCGTCTCTTCGAGCTGGTTCTTGAGGTCGGTCGCCTGGCGGATCTCGGACTGCTTGGCCTCGTACTCCTTGGTGACGGAGATGCCCATCAGCTGCTGCCCGAGCTTGACGAGGCGGGCTTCGGTCTGCTTGAGGGTGCCCTCGTCGTCGCGCTGCTTGAGCTTCAGCTTCTTGATCGTCTCGTGGTGGTCCTTGTGGGCCTGCTCCTCGGCGGCGAGGCGGGTCTGTTGGATCTTGAGGACGCGGGGGCCGCGGTCGATCTCGTCCTGGAGGGCTTTGAGGTGCTTGCGGAGGCGGTGGCACTCGCGGAGGCTGCTGGTGACGGACATAGGCGGCCGGCTCCTTTGTGCCATTCTACAGCGCGAAGGCGAGCCGACCGCCGTCAGGCGGCGGGTGACGCCGCCAACGCCGCCCGCCCCGGAGCGTTATCCCCGCGAACGGACCACGCCGGGAGGTGGCGCGATGACGACCCGCCTGCTCACGGCCCTCGCCGCGGTCGCCCTCGGCGGCGCCGCCCTGGCGCAGCCGCCGACCGCCCCGCCGCCGCACCCCACGCTCGAAGGACTGGTCCGCGAGTACCGCCGCCTCGGCCTCCCACTCGCCCCGCCGGACGCCGAACTCGTCCGCATCCCCAACTCGTGGCTGCCCAGGACCGGCTTCCACCTGGGCTTCCGCGTCCCGCCGACAGACGGGCTCCTGCCCTTCGACCCGCGCACGGACTCGTTCCGCGAGTTGGAGCCGAAGTGGGTCGCCGACCTGCTGTGGGTGGCCGCGCAGTGCTACCTCAACGGCCGTGTCGAGGAAGCCCGGATTCTGTACGCCCGCGCCCTGGACGCGATCAGGACCCCCGTTCCCGGGGTGTTCGAGACCCACGGGATCCTGGCGACTTCGTGGCAGCAGCGGGTCAACGGCTGGAACCTCCACTTCACCTTCCACGTCCACACGGTGCAGGACGAACTCCTCCAGTCCGCCTACGAGTACTGGTCCGCCGGGCTCGAATCCCCGGACGCCGACCGCCCGGCGATGCTGCGCGGCCTCAAGCTGACGGCGGGGCGGCACGTCTCCGTCTACGCCGACCTCGAACTCACCCTCGCCCCGCGGACCTCGCGGCCGGGCACGGCCGAGGCGCTGATCGACGACCTGACCGAGTTCCGGTCGGCGTCGCGAGGCGGGTTCAGCATCGGGTTCGGGAAGCCCGCGCCGCTGCACCCCAGTGAAGGAGCGTACTGGAAGCTCGCCGAGATGGGCTTCGACGCCGTTCCCGCCCTCATCGAACACGCCGACGACCCCCGGTACACCCGCACCCTCTACGGGCAGCACCACAAACTCGGTGTGTCCTATTCCCTGCTGCGCGTGGGGTCCATCACCCGGGAGCTGCTGAACGGACTCGCGGACGACTCGATCGTGACGAAGGACGAGGACGGGAAGGACTGGAAGGCGGGGGCGCGGGCGTGGCTGGAAAAGGCCCGGCGCGTGGGCGAGGAGAAGTGGCTGACGGCCCACGCCCTCCCCGCGCAGGGGGCGGCGCGGGACACCTTGTACGACCCGCCGAACCGCGTCGTGTTCCGGGCGCTCGGGGCGAAGTACCCGGCCCGGCTCGCCGAGGTGTACCGGAGGGTTCTGCGCACCCGCCCGCGGCTGGCGAGCGACGTTCTGGCACAGGAAGTCGCCGCGAGCCGGCTGCCCCACAACGCAAAGGTCGCACTGCTGGCGGAAGGGGTGGCGCACCCGCTGCCGGGCCACCAGCACGCGGCGCTGCGGGCGCTCGCCGGGGTGGACGCGGCCGCGTTCCGGGCCGCCCTGCTCGCCCGCCTGGCGGCGTTCCCGCGGGAGGTCAAGAAGGGGTATCCGTTCCGCACCCCGGAGGCCGCCATCGCGGGCGTCGTCGACTTGACCGACGACCCGGCCTGCTGGGCAGCCCTGGCCGTCGCGTCCCGTCGGGCGACGGTCGACCTCCGGCTGCAGGTGCTCGCGGAGTTGGGGGGAATCTGGGCCAGCGAGCGCAACCCGGCAGCGCGGCCGGAGCGACTGCGCTTCCTGCTCGGCTTCCTCGCGGACACGAACGGGCAACGCGGCTGGACGCCGTACGCCTACCCGCCCGACGGCCCCACGGTCGAGGTACGCGACTACGCCGCCGTGCTGCTCGCGCAGGAACTTGGCTGGGGCTTCGACTTCAAGCCGGAGCGCGGCCCCGAGGCGCGGCGGGTGATCCGCGAGGCGGTGCGGGACGTTGCGACGCGGGAACTTGCGGCGCGGAAATAAGAAAGGCGAGCGGCCCGCGTGAGCGGGCTGTTCCTTCGCGCTCTTGATGCGCGAAGGAACAGCCCGCTCACGCGGGCCGCTCGCCTGCCCTCAACTCAGCCCCGCTGGCGGGCCGCGTCGAGGAAGCCCTCCAGCTGCCGGCTGCGCACCGGGTGCTGCAGCTTCCGCACCGCCTTCGCCTCGATCTGGCGCACCCGCTCCCGCGTCACCTTGAAGATGCGCCCGACCTCCTCCAGCGTGTACGTGTAGCCGTCGCCCAGGCCGTACCGCAGCTTGATGATCTCCCGCTCGCGGTACGTCAGCGTCTTCAGCACGCCCTCGATCTTGTCCTTCAGCATCTCGTTCGCCGCGGCGCTCACCGGGCTCTCCACCGAGTCGTCCTCGATGAAGTCGCCGAAGTACGAGTCCTCGCTCTCCCCCACCGGCCGGTCCAGACTGATCGGCTGCCGGCTGATCTTCAGGACCCGCTTGCACTCCTCGTACGTGATGTTCGCCGCCTTCGCCGTCTCCTCGATCGTCGGCTCGCGGCCGAGCTGCTGCAGCAGCGTCTTCGACACGTTCCGCAGCCGCGACATCGTCTCGATCATGTGGACCGGGATGCGGATCGTCCGCGCCTGGTCGGCGATCGCCCGCGTGATCGCCTGCCGGATCCACCACGTCGCGTACGTGCTGAACTTGAAGCCGCGGCGGTGCTCGTACTTGTCCACCGCCCGCATCAGGCCCGTGTTCCCCTCCTGAATGAGGTCGAGGAACGACAGCCCGCGGTTGCGGTACTTCTTGGCGATGCTCACGACGAGCCGCAGGTTGCCGCCCGACAGCTCGCGCTTGGCCTGCTCGTATTCGAGGAAGCGCTGCTTCATCACCGCGATCCGCTTCCGCAGGCTCGCCGGCTCCTCCAGCGTGATGAGCTGCAAGTCCTGCAGCTCCTTCTCCAGGTTCGACTTCTCCTCGCGGGCGGCGCGGTTGCCGCGCAGCGCCGTCACGCCGTCCTCCAGCTCCGTCATCCGCCCGCCGATCTGCTCCATCTTCTTCATCAACGGCTGCACCTTCTGGGTGCGGATCGACAGCTCCTCGACGAGCGTGACGGTCTTGCGCCGCCGCAGCCGCAGCCGCTCGCGCAGCTCCTCCCGCTCGGCCGCCTCGGTGCGGTCGTCGGTCATCCGCTGGAAGTCCTCGACGTTGTGCTCCATCAGCGGCTCCAGCGTCCGCAGGTTGTGCGGCATCCGCTGCAGAATCTTGTCCTTCTCCAGGTTCTCGGTCTGGCTCACCTTGATGGTGCGGTCGAACGGCAGGTCGCCGGACATGACGCGCTTGAGCGTCTCGACCACCTGGCGCAGCGCGTAGTCGCACTCCAGCACCTTGCGGCGGAAGCGGCGGCGCGTCACCTCGATCTTGCGGGCGAGGGCGATCTCCTTGTCGCGGGTCAGCAGCGGGATCTCACCCATCTGGGTGAGGTACATGCGGACGGGGTCGTCGATGTGGCGGCCGTCGCCGTCGGAGTCCTCGAAGGCGGGGGCGAGCTCGGCCTCGGCGAGGAGCTCGGCGGTGACGGCGGCCGGGTTCTCGTCGGCCTCCTCGGTGTCGGCCTCGTCGATGAGGCTGATGCCGTACTGCTCGAGGAGCTCCTGGACCTCGGCGAGCCGTTCCGGCTCGGAGAGTTCCGGGAGGGCCGCGTTCACCTCGTCGAACGTGAGCGAGCCGGACTCCTTGCCGCGCTTGATCAGCGCCAGGAGCGTCTCGTCCGCTTTCCAGTCCATCCGAACCCCTCCCGCGGAGCCGTCGGCGGCGGGCCGGCGGCGGGTGGATCGTGTGACCGTAGTGCCCATCCTTGGCGCTCCTTGGGAAGTGCAGAGTTCAGAATGCAGAGTGCAGAATTCGGCGGTCTTGAATTCTGCGTTCTGCGTTCTGCGTTCTGCACTCGTCAGTCCGGCAACCGCCCGCGCCCCTGGAGGAGGCGGAGCAGCTCGGTGGCGTCGTCGGCCCCGGCGGCGAGCGCGTCCCGCACCCGCCGCCGGTCGGCCTCGGCCTTCAAATCGCTGAAGCGCGTCAGGACGCGCTTCAGCCACTCGGCCCGCTCCTCCGGCTCGCGGCCCATCGAGGCGCCGACGAAGTGGAGCTTCTGGGCCGCGTCGTACAGGTCCGGCCGGTCGGCCAGCCGCTCGCGGAGGGCGTCCAGGTCGGGCACGGCGCCCGCGGCCTGGATGGCGTACATCTCGCCGAGGAGCCGCCGCAGCCCGCTGTGGGTGATGTCGTCGGGCGTCACGGCGAACGCGGCCGTCGGCACCAGCCCGGGGTCGGCCAGCAGCAGCTCGATCAGCTGCTTCTCGCACGCCTCCGCGGGGCCGGTGCGCTTCGCCGCTTGCGGCAATGCCGTGACCCGCGCCGCGGACGCCTGCACCATCGGCGGCGCCGCGCGCCGCACCTGCTCGGCCTCGTGGCGACGGACCTCGACCTTCAACTCGCCGAGCCGGGCCCACACCGTCTCCAGCTTCAGCCCCAGGCGGGACGACAGCCGGGTCATGATGAGCTCCTGCTTCACCCGCAGCTCGGTCGGGTACGCGCCCTTCGTGGTCCAGCTCGCCGACTTCACCATCACGCCGAGGATGCGGTCGAGCACGCCGCGGCTCACCTCCACCGACGGCGTTCCCGCGTCGCCGAGCAACCGCCGGAAGGCGAAGTCGAGCGCGTCCTCAGCCCCGGCCAACACCTTATTGAACGTAACCACCCCGTCCGGGCGGACAAGCAAGTCGCACGGGTCGAGTCCGTCCGGGAGCGTTGCGACGGCGAGTTCCACGCTCTCGGACACGAACAGTTCCAGCGCCCGGTCGACGCCGGTCATGCCGCCGGCGTCCGCGTCGTAGACGAGGACGACCTTGTTGGCGTAGCGGCGCAGCTGGGCGACGTGGCGGGCGTTCAGGGCGGTGCCCATCGTCGCCACGACCGGCACCACCCCGCACTGGTGGGCCATCATCACGTCGGTGTAGCCCTCGACCACGGCGAGGTAGCCGGCGGCGTGGCCGGCGTGGCGGGCCAGGTCCAGTCCGTAGAGCACGTCCGACTTCGAGAACAGCGGCGTTTCCGTGGAGTTGTAGTATTTCGGCGCCCGCGGCAGAAGAGGACTTTCGGGCATGATCCGCCCGCCGAAGCCAATGGCCCGTCCCTGGACATCGCGGATCGGGAACATCACCCGGTCGCGGAAGCGGTCGTAGAAGCCGCGGCCCTCCATGCGGCTGCCGAGGAGGCCGACTTCCACGAGTAGTTCGGCCGGCACGCGGTCCACCTGGGCGCGCTGGACGAGCCAGTCGCCACCGAGCGGGGCGTAGCCGAGGCCGAAGTCGCGGACCGTCTTACCGCTCAGTTTGCGCTCGCCGACGTACTTCCGGGCCGCGGCCGCTTCGGGGGCGTCGAGGAGGTTGCTCTGGTACAGCTCGGCGGCCCAGCGCATGACGCCGAGGAGCCGGCTGCGGGCCTGGTCGAGGGGGTTGGGCTGGTCGTCGAGCTTGATTCCGGCCTTCTTGGCGAGTATCTCGCGGGCCTCGCGGAACCCGACCTTCTCCATGTGCTCGACGAAGCTGAACACGTCGCCGTGCGCCCCGCAGCTCCAGCACTTGTAGCGCTGGCGGCGCGGGTCCACGTCGAGGGACGGCCGGCTGTCGGTGTGGAAGGGGCAGATGGCTTTGAAGATCGGGCCGGCGGGGGTGAGCGTGAGGTAGCCGCGCACGACATCGGCGATGTCGCACGAGGCCTTGATCTGGCGGGTGAGCTCCACCGGGTCGGACGGCACGTGTCACCTGCGGTTGCCGGCGTGCGGCGTCCCGCCGCGGCCGGAAGTTCGGCCGGGCGAATCGGGGCGGGACGGTTGCGTCGGCGGTCGGTACGGGTCCGCGGGTCGATCGGCCTTCGGCGTGGTGTCGGTGCCCCGTCGCCCCCGGGCTTGGTGGAGCCGGCAGTCCCCGGTGGGTCGGTCGCGCCAGCATGGCCGGCGGCCGGTGGGGGAGAATTGCCGTGGGGTGGGGGGTGGGCCTCGACGGGTGCCGCGGCTCTCTCCTGAGCCTCAGGGTCGGTGCGCCAATCCGTTGACGCACCGCGAATTATACCGCCGGCCGAAAAACCGTCAAGTTGGGTCCGTTCCGGGCCGCACGTCCCCTTCAGCTTACCTCATTCCCGCGGCCGGTCGCGGCCGCCGGGCCGGTTTCCCCGCCGCGACTTGTGGCGGGCGCCGTGCCGACCGACGCAACCGCGCCGGGGCGCGGGAGGTGCGCCACCGGGCGCCCGCGGGCGGGAACTTCGCGGAAGGACCGCAACCGACCTGGAGCCGGCGGCCGACAACCGTTGGGGAGGGCGCGGGCGTGGCGACCGAGTACGACACCACCCTGAAGTCGCTGGTGGACGGGCACGTCGCCGAGTGGGTGACGTTCCTGACGGCCCGCGCCGGCCTGCCGGGCGGCCCCGGTCGGTTGCTGGACACCGACCTTTCCGCGACGCTCCAGGCCGACCGGCTGATCCGCGTGGATGGGCCGGAGCCGTTCGCGCTGCACCTCGAATTCCAGTCGTCGAGCCGGCTCGGGGTGCCGGCGCGGATGCTGCGGTACAACGTGGCGGCGGCGGCGGCGAACGAGTTGCCGGTGGCGTCGGTACTGGTGCTGCTGCGGCCGGCGGCGGCAGCGTCGGACCAGCACGGCGTGCTGGAGGTGTCGGCGGCCGGTGCCGCACCGCACCTGACGTTCCGGTACGCGGTGCTGCGGGTGTGGCTGGAGCCGATGGACACGTTCCTGCATGCCGGCCCCGGTCTGGTGCCGCTAGCCGTGCTGACGAACGAGGCGGCGGCCGACACGACCGCCGCATTCGGGCGGGTCGGCGACCGGTTGCGGCAGCCGGACATCTCGGGTAACGTAGCAGGGGTGCTGGCCGGGCTGACGGCCGTGCTTTGTGGGATGCGGTACGACGACGACATCGTGCGGGAGGCCGAACGGATGATCGAGGACATTCTGCAAGATTCGCGGACGTTCCAGCGGTGGCAAAAGGAGGGCGAGGCCCTCGGCCTTGCCCGCGGCAAGGCCGAGGGCAAGGCCGAGGGCAAGGCCGAGGGTGAACTCACCGAGGCCAGGCGGTTCGTGACCCGGGCTGGTACCCGCCGGTTCGGCGCGCCAACGGCCGCCGCCGTAACCGCGCTCGCCGCCGTCGCCGACCGCGACCGACTTGAACGGATGTTCGACGCCACCGAAACCGCCGCCGGGTGGGACGACCTCCTTTCGACGCCGTAAGCCGGGCGGGCTTTCCCATCGGGGCGGTTTGGGCTACCCTTGACGACGCCACGCCCGCTCCCGAGGCGCCCGGATGTCGTCGTCGCTGCTCCTCCCGCTGTTCGCGCAAGCCGCCCCCAAGGCCGCCGGCACCCCCTGGGACCGGCCCGAACTCCTCACCGCCACCCTCGCCATCGCCGGCGCCCTCCTCGCCGGCGGCGTCGTCATCTACCTCGTCGACCGGTGGCGGAAGAGCGGCGCCGCAACCGCCGACGCCGCCGCCGAGCTGACCGGCTTCCGCGGCATGCTCGAGCGCGGCGAGATCACCGAGGAGGAGTACGCCCGCCTCCGCGGCAAGGCCGCCGCCAAGATGAAGGGCGCGCCGGCCGCCGAAACCACGAGTCCGACCGCCCTCGACACGGCGGCGTCGCCGCCCGCGCCGCCGACGCCGCCGGTGCCCGGCCCGCTCCCGGACGACTACTTCGACGACCCGCAACCCCCGCCCCGGCCGACGTAATCGCGCCGGCCGCCGCATCCGGCCCGCGGGGCAGAACCCGCAGGGTCGGGCCGTCGCCTCGGACCGATTGGAACAGTTATTCAGAACCCGTGTCGCGCCGGAAACACGCGGCGGTATGATTAGCCTGAAGTCGGGGGATTACCCCGACGCCCGAGCCCCGGCCCGCCGACCCGCGCGGCCGCCCCAACCCGCCCCCCGAACCCTGCCCTGGGGACCCCGCATGGCTGGTGACCGCACCCCCCCCGAGACCGGCGCCCGCAAGCCGCCGGGAACGGCCGGCCGGAACCGCAACGCCTACTGCTCGTTCTGCCGCCGCTCGCACCGCGACGTCGGCCCGCTCGTCGAAGGCCCCGGCGACGTGTACATCTGCGGCGAGTGCATCGAGCTCTGCCAGTCGATCATCGACCAGGAGAAGAAGCGCCGCGGCGGGCCGAAGCAGACCAGCTCCAACACGCCGTCCCCGCGCTCGATCAAGGAAAAGCTCGACCAGTACGTCATCGGCCAGCAGCGGGCCAAGAAGGCGCTCTCGGTCGCCGTCCACAACCACTACAAGCGGCTCTCCCTCGGCGAGTCCGGGGTCAAGGACGTCGAGGTCGAGAAGAGCAACATCCTGCTGATCGGCCCGACGGGCAGCGGCAAGACGCTCCTCGCCCGGACGCTCGCCAAGGTGCTCGACGTGCCGTTCGCCATCGGCGACGCCACCACGCTGACCGAGGCCGGGTACGTCGGCGAGGACGTAGAGAAC
>DASPHQ010000580.1:0-4641 GCA_035629595.1 Urbifossiella sp.
CAGGGCGAGGCGGAGCTTGTTGGCGACGGCGGCCTCGGCCGCGGCCTCGCGCTGGGACTCCTCGACACGCAGCGCCGCGACCGTGACCCAGCCGAGGCCGGTGAACACCAGCCCGGCGACCAGGACGAACGCGACCGGCCCGCCGACCGGGCCGAGACACCGCCTCATGTGCGCTCCCAGAAGAACTAACCACCCCGGCGAGCGGCGCGGCGTCAGCCCGCCGGTGTTGCGCCGAATGCCTTTCGCGGCGCACCGGCGGGCTGACGCCGCGCCGCTCGCCGGCCTTACGTCACCGCCGCCGCCTCGACGCGGACCGTCAGCGCCGGGCCGGCCATGTACCCGTGCGCCCGCACTGTCACGATCGCCTCCGGCTGGTGGTCGTCGCCGGCCGGGTCCTTCAGCTTCGCCCGCAGCCGGGCGATGTGCATGTCCACCGCCCGCGTCTCCAGCCCGGCCGTGCCGATGCCCCAGACGCGGTTGAGCAACTCCTCCCGCGACACCGCCCGCTCGCGGTTGCACACGAGGTACTTCAGCAGCGCCGTCTCCGTCTCCGACAGGTCGTGGCGGGTGCCGTCCGGCCAGCGGACCTCCCGCCGGTGAAGATCGACGCTTCCCTTGCCGACCTTCACCGCTTTGACTTCCGCGGGGGGCTTAAGGGTTCGGCGCAACACCGCCTCCACCCGGGCGAGCAGCTCCTTCGCCGAGAACGGCTTCACGACATAGTCGTCGGCCCCCATCTTGAGGCCCTTCACGCGGTCGTCCTCGGTGCCGCGGGCGGTGAGGACGATGACCGGCCGCGTCGGGCAGTGGCGGCGGATCTCGGCGAGCACGTCGAGCCCGTCGCGCTTCGGCAGTTGCAGGTCGAGCAACACCAGATCGACGCCAGCGGCGCGGCCCTCGGTGAGGCCGACGGCGCCGTCGGGCGCCTCGGTCACCTCGTACCCGTTGAGGCGCAGGGCGTCGGACACGCCGCGGCGGATGGCGGGCTCGTCCTCGACGACGACGATTCTTGCCTTCGGCATCTTTGTGTTTCGTGTTTGGTGTTTGGTGTTTGGTGTTTCGTGTTCACCTCCGCGCCCCGGGTCAGGTCCGGGTTCGGCCGAACACGAAACACCAAACACCAAACACGACCGCGGCCATTCACCTCAACAGAAACCCAGTCCCGTTACCGGGCCAAAAAGCCCCCGATGTTCACATTCCGGTCGAGCTCCATCTTGAACTCGTACCCGATCGGCAGCGCCTTCTCGCCGTTCTGGTCCGGCCGCAGCGTCACGTCCCACCGCAGCAGCCCCTTCGGCCGTTCCTCGCGGAGGTACGTCGGGTCCGTGCTCATGGTCGGCGTCGGGTTGTTCACCGTCACCGCGATGGTCATCGCCGACTCGGCGCTCGGCACCCGGTCCCACACCTGCACCGGCACCGCCTCGCGCTTGTAGCTGCTCAGCGCCACCGCGTACTTGAATGTTAACACCTGGTTGCCGCCCTGGGTGGTCCGGTTCTTCTCCGTCAGCGTCCGCGTCACCTGGATCTGCGGGTCGGCGCCGAACCCCACCGTGAAGCCCTTGCCCGCGGCCACCAGCGGCAGCTTCGTCTGCCCCACGAAGTCGGAGCCCAGATACATCGTCGCCTCACCGGGCAGGAGGACGTGGTCGCTCGTGTTGGTGAGGTCCGCCAGACGATAGACGTTCGGCGTCAGCACCGGGACGGCCTTGTAGTAGAACTTCGGCGCCAGCTCGAACCGGTCGATCTCGAGCACCTGCTCGTCGCCGCGGCTCGGCAGGCTGGCGCCGCCCTTGACGCGGTACGCCACGCTCGGCCCCTCGCGCGGCGTCGCGGCGCCGGGGATTCCCTTGCCGGCGGCGTCGTCGAGGAACAGGTCGCAGAACTGCTCGACGGCGGCGGCGTCGTTGGTGAGCTTGGCGGCCACGTCGTCCTTGTTCTGCCGGTAGTTCTCGGCCGCCGCGGCGCGCTGCCCCTTCGCCTGCTTGTCCAGGTCGCGGGCGATCGCCGACGCGCTCGGCATTCCGCCGCCGGCGCCCACGCCGGGCGGAGCGCCGCCGGGCACGGGACCGCTGCGGCCGGGCTCCGCCTTCGGGTCGAGCATCGCCAGGTTCGGCCCGCCGACGGACACTGCCAGCACGCGCAGGTCCGGCGGGGCCGCGTTGAGCAGCGGCTGGGCGGTCGAGAGGGTGAGGTTGATGCCGGTCCAGTCCTCGCCGGTCTGCTGCTCGATCGCGGCCAGGTATTCCAGCGTGACCGCGTCCTTGTCCTTGGTGCCGGCGCGGAGCTTGTAGATCGGCCGCCAACTCGCGCTCGACACGAGGTAGTTGAGCCGCACCGTCGCCGCGGCACCGGCCTTCTTGTCGATCGTGATGACGGCGTCGCGCTCGGTGCGGACGCTGCCGGTGGACTTCTCGCCGAGCTGCCGCTGGGCGAACTTCAGCTGCGCCGTGTTCTCCTCGAGCTGCTGCTTGAGCGCGTGCGCCTCCTTGCTCCGCTTGGCCCGGTCGTCCTGGACGAACTTCGCCAGCACGATGATCTTGTCGGCGTCGAGCTGCCCCTTGTCGGTGAGGTTTTCGAGCCCCTTGGCGGTGAACCCTTCGAGCTTGTCGAGGAGCTTGAGGTTGTCCTCGATCGCCTTGAGCTCGGACTGGAGGGTGGCGGCCTTCTGGGCGAGCGTCTTGATCTGGGCCTCGACCTTGCGGACGTCCTCGCGGGTGTCCTCGGCGATGGCGCGGGTGCGGAACCGGACGCTGAGGACACGAATGCCCTCACCGCCCTCGGCGTACAGCGACGACTGCATCGTGTGGGCCGGCAGCGGCGACACGACGACCTCGGCGAGGCCGGGCGCCTCCGGCAGCGTGACCTCGCGGGTGACGAGGGCGGTCTGCTGGTAGAGGGTGACGGCCGTGATCTTGCTCGGCGCGGCCTTGACGGCCGCGTCCTGGGCGCGGGCGCCCGCGACGGCGAGTACGGCGGCGAGGAGCAGGAGGGCGCGGCGCATGGGAGGGGGTTCCGGAAGGATGTTCGAATCGCTCGGGGGTGTTGGCTCGGGTCTTAACCCCGGAGGGGTGTCGGCGTGTAGCCCGGGGTGGAACCCCGGGCGGCGTCGGCGGTGTCACCAGGGGTGATGCGCCACGAACTCCGCCCATCGCCCGCCCGGGGTTCCACCCCGGGCTACACGCCGACACCCCTCCGGGGTTAAGACCCGAGCCAACACCCCGCTCACGCGGGCCGCTCGCCGGGGCGAGCTTTTACTTCTTCTCGTCGCGGGCGTTTCCGACCTCGAACCCGGCGGCCCGCGCCTGGTCGCGGACGACGCCGCGCACCGCCTCGTCGAGCGCCTGGTCGGCGGGGTTGCGCGGCCCCTTCGCCCGCTCGTCGTCGAGCTTCCGCTGCCGCTGCGCCGTCAGGTCGGCGATCCGCTTCTGGTTGGCGACGCGCTCGTCGGCCTTCTTCTGCACGTACCCGGCGCGCTCGGCCGGCGGCAGCTTCGCCACGTCCGCCGGCAGCTCCGCGGCCGGCACCTTCGCCAGGTCGAACGTCTTGTCGCCCTTCATCTTGTCGATCAGGTCCCAGCGCTCGTTGCGGTACAGCTCGCCGGCCTTCGACGCCGCCCGCGCCAGCGCCGCCTGCGGGGCGCCGCCGCCGAAGCCGCCGGGGCCGGCGTGGGTCGCCTTCAGGGCGTTGTCGTCCTGCGCCTTCTGGTTGGCGAAGCGGTCCGCGCCCTCCTTGCCGTAGGCGAGGTACGTCTTGCCGAGGTCGTCGCCGAGCTTCAGAATCTGGTCGTCGAACTCGGTCTTCGGAACCGCCGCGACGAGGGCCCGGTTCTGGTCGATGACCAGCGCCTTGCCGCCGGCCTTCTCGGCGAGCATGGCCCAGCCGCCGGCCTCGACGGTGCCCGACCGGCCGCAGTAGACGGTGTTGAGGATGACGCCGCGGCCCTTCGCCAGGTCGGCCACCTCGTCGAGCGTCGTCTGCCGGTCCTGGTCCACGCCCTCGTTGCCGCAGACGAACAGCAGCTTGAGCGCCCCCGGCGACCGCGACCACGGCTGATCGACGAGCGCCGCCTTGCTCACCCGGGCGACGAGCTCGGTGCCGCCCTTGGTGCGGAGGCCGTTGAGCGCCTTGTACACGTCGTCGAGGTCGGCGGTGAGGTCCAGTTCCTTCTTCACCCAGCCGGACTCGGGGGTGTAGGAGGTGTGGCCGTAGCTGTAGAGGGCGACGCGGAGGTCGGGCGTCGGCCGGAGGCGGGCGAGTTCGTTGACGATGTCCCACAGCTTGAGCTTGGCCGAGTCGATGAGGCCGTCCATGCTGTTGGACACGTCGAGGCACAGGACGAGGTCGATGGCCTTGGGCGCGGCGACAGGCCGGGCCGGGCGCGGCTCCTGGGCCGGCGCCGCCGGGGCGCCGAAGGCGAGCGGCAGCGCGAGGATCGCGACGCACACGAGCAGGCGAGACATGAGCAACCTCCGGTCGGGGAAGCCTTCCACCGTCTGACGGGATTCTAACCGGAAACGCGAGCGAGGGGCGTAACGGGTTGGTAACGGTGTCGCCTGTATCGCTCTGAGCCGGCCCCGTCAGGGGTCGGAGTATCTGACACTCCGACCCCTGACGGGGCCGGCTCAGTGCTTTCTTTCGGCG
>DASPHQ010000581.1:0-11018 GCA_035629595.1 Urbifossiella sp.
TCCCGAGCCGGCGGACCAGGCCGTTCAGCCGCCGGGTCACCCAGTCCTGCTTCACGTTGCCGACGAAGAAGGTGTAGTGCGGCCGGAGGTCGTGCTCGCAGTCCTCCTCCGGGAGCATGTCGCCGAACGTCTTGGCGTGGAGCTCCGGGACGTGGTACGTCTCCAGGGCGTTCTCGAGTACCACCTTCCAGTCGCACGGGAAGTCGACGTGCCACGCCCCGGCGTAGCGGAACGGCGGCCCGAACCCGTCGGCCCAGTCCGTCCGGGCCGGGGACAGGAACTCCTCCAGCGTCGGACCCCGGTCCGTCAGGCGGACGAACACCACCTCGCCCCACGTCCCCACGCGGACCGGAAAGGAGTTGCACACCCGCGGGTCCTGGTCGAGCCGCGACGCCCGCAGGTCTCCGCCCTCGTTCCAGACCGTCACGCGTTTGCCGAGCAGTTCGACCGGCAGCCGGTCGCCCGACCGTGTCAGCTGGTTGCGCACCCCGACCGGGTGCCACGTCGGCATGAACAGCCGCTCGATTTCCCGTCGCTGGTGGGCGGCGGAGGAGTAGTGCTCGGGCCGCAGGAGGTTGCGGAGGTGGTGCCGGTGGACGAACATCGGCCGGGTCCGACGGTCGTGAAACGACCGGGGCGGACGGCCCCGGCAGGGAGGCTTGCGTGCAAGCCGGCTGCCAAACCCGTCCGCCCCGGCGAATGACCCTATGGGGATTCGAACCCCAGTCTGAGCCTTGAGAGGGCTCCGTCCTAGGCCTCTAGACGATAGGGCCGCTCACTTCCTCTCCCAAATTATCGGGGTCGGCCGGTGTTCGTCAAGGGCCGCGGTTGCCGCAGCGCCGCGGTTCCCCCACAACATCCGCTGACCTGCCCCCCACGAGCCGCACCACGATGCCCCGCACGTTCCTCGTCACCGGCGCCACCGGGTTCGTCGGGTCGCACGTCGCCGAGGCACTGGTGGCCCGCGGCGACCACGTTCGCACCCTGGCCCGCGAGGGGAGCGACACCGCCCTCCTGGACAAGCTCGGCGTTACGGTGGTTCGTGGCGACCTGACCGACCTCGCCGCCGTGACGCGCGCCGCCGAGGGCGCCGACGTGGTCATTCACTGCGGCGCGAAGGTCGGCGACTGGGGGCCGGTGGACGATTATCGCAAGGTGAATGTCGAGGGGCTGCGGTCGCTGCTCGACGCGACGCTCGGCCGGCCGCTCGACCGGTTCGTGGTGGTGTCGTCGCTCGGCGTCTACGAGGCCCGGCACCACTACGGCACCGACGAAACCGAGCCGCTCCCGGACCACCACATCGACGGCTACACGCAGTCGAAGGTCGAGGCCGAGCGGCTGGCGCTGCAGTACCACCGCAAGCAGAAGGTGCCGGTCACGGTCTTGCGGCCGGGGTTCATCTACGGGCCGCGCGACCGGTCGGTGCTGCCGCGGATCGCCGGCCGGTTGCGGGAGCGGAGCGTCATTTACATCGCCCGCGGCCGGTACGCCCTGAACACCACCTACGTGGGCAACCTCGTCGACGCGATCCTGCTGGCGGTGGACCGGCCCGAGGCCGTGGGCGAGGTGTTCAACATCACCGACGGCGAGTTCGTGACCAAGCGGAAGTTTTTCGAAACGATCGCGGACGGGATCGGGGCGAAGCGGCCGAAGGGGTCGGTGCCGGTGTGGTTGGCGCGGTTCATCGCCAACTGGCGGGAGAGCGTGTTCCGACGCAAGAACAAGCCGCACCCGCCGCGGGCGACGCAGGCCCAGTTGAAGTTCGCGGGGCTGAACCTCGACTTCTCGATCGCCAAGGCCCGCGGCCGGCTGGGGTACGCCCCGCGGGTGGCGTTCGACGAGGGGATGAAGGCGGCGCTCGACTGGTACCGGGAGACGCAGAAACAATAGAAGCCCACCCGCCGCGGCGGGTGGGCTTCGCCCGTCACGTCGCTCAGCGGCGGCGGAACAGGCCGCGGCCGACCTGCTGCCCAGCGTAGTTGCCGATCACGCCCGGCACCGAGGATCCGAACGGGATGTACGACGACGAGTTGTCGTACAACCCGCCCTGGAGCACGCCGCTGCCGAACCCGCTCTGGAACGTGCCGTACCCGGCCGGCGCGACGTACTGGCCGCCCTGGTAGTACCCGCCCGCCGGCATCACGTACTGGCCATTCTGCAGGTAGTACCCGCCCGCCGGGACGACGTAGCTCTGCGGCTGCGGCTGTGGCTGCGTGGTGCCCGTCGCGGGGACCACCGTCCCGCCCGTCGTACCGCTCGCCGGCACCACGGCGCCGGGCTGCGTGTTCGGGATGGTCGTGGTGGTGCCGGTCGCCGGCATCGCCTCCGGGGCCGCCATCGCGTACCCCGCGGGGCCGCCGGCCCACGCCGTGCCGCACCCGCCGCACCCCGAGTAGCCGCCGTGGCCCGCGTAGCCCGTGTACACCGGGGCCGCGGTGGCACAGTCGTTACACCCGCCCTTGTTCTTCTTCCGCTTGCCGAACGCCTGGGCGTCGGCGCTGAACGCCAGCACGCCGGCCACGGCCACGACCCCCGTCAGCATCAGCTTCCGCATGTGGTTCCTCCGAAACGGTGCTTCGTCCTGATGTCCGCTCCCGAAGGGGGAGGGCGAACCCCGATCGACCCCGCACTGGTAGAGGGCCGCCGGCGGGGTTCCCGCTTTAGCAACGAGCGTGCCCTACCCGTAAAGCATCACTTTCGCCCGAAACTGTGTCGGAATAATGCGAAGTGGTTCGTTGCACGCAGAAAGGTGCGCAGAATCGTGCGCAATCGGGAATAAGTGAGCCTATTTTGCCCAGCCTGCTGCCAGAGCCACCGCTAGCACGGCCCCGAGCACGAGTCGGTACACGATGAACACGAACGTCGAGTAGCGCTTCAGGAAGTGAAGCAGCCACGCGACCGCCATGTAGCCGACGACCGCCGACACCAGCGTGCCGACGATCAGGGCCGCGGTGTCGTCCGCAGAAGCGAACAGGCTCGGCCGTCCGTTGGGGTCCGAGGTTCCGCGTTTCTCCCACTCGTCGAGCAAGTCCTTGATCCCGGCGCCCAAGATGATCGGTACGGACAACAGGAACGAGAACCGCGCCGCCGCCGCGCGGCCGAGCCCGGCGAACAGGCCGCCGGTGAGTGTCGTCCCCGAGCGCGAGCCGCCCGGCATCAGGGCGCAGGCCTGCCAGCAGCCGACCCACAGGGCGTCCTTCCACGTCAAGTCGGCGTCTGTCCGCGGCGGCAAGCCGAGCCGCGCCCGGCGGCGCGCCCACCACTCCGCGGCCGCGAGCAGGAGCGCGAACGCCGTCGCCACCACGGCCACCGCCGGGAGGTTGAAGAACGTGTCCTTCAGTTGCCGCTTGAACTGGAAGCCGACGGCTGCGGCGGGGATCGTGCCCAACACGATGAACCACGCCATGCGCCCTTCGACCGTGGAACCGAGGCGGCGTTCGCGCAGTTCCGTCCATGCCGCGGCGAGGATGCGGCGGAGATCGGCGCGGAAGTACGCGACCACGGCGACGAGGGTGCCGAGCTGGATGACGACCGTGAAGGCGTCGTCCGGGTGCGCGTGGCCGAGCAGTTGGCGGACGACGAGGAGGTGCGCAGTCGAACTGATCGGCAAGAACTCAGTCAGCCCCTGAACGAGCCCGAGGACGACGGCGTGCCACAGCGGCATGGGCGCGGGACCGGTAGGACATTTCTCGAATTACTCACACCACCCCCTGTTGGGGGCAGTATGATGCCCGCGTGAAACGTCACACCGGCCCCGCGAGCCCGGCCATGCGACCGACCCGCCTCCTCGTTCTAGCGGCCCTCGCCGTCGTCGGCGCCACGGCCTCCCCGGCCGATGCCCACGACCTCAAGCTGGAGCTCAAGGTCAGCGCCACCGAGGTGACGTTCGTCGCCGCCTACGACGGCGACGAGCCCGCCGAGGGCGGGAAGGTGACGCTCTCGACCGCCGAGGGGGTGGAGGTCGCGAAGGGCGTGCTGAACGACAAGGGCGTGTGGGTGACGCCACTGCCGCCGCCGGGGAAGTACGTCGTCGTGGTCCGCGACGGCAGCCACCGCGACCGCAAAGAGTTCACGATCAACCCCCCGGCGTCCGCGACCGCGGAACCGGTCGTCGAAGTGACCTACGAGCGCTGGCGGATCGACAAGACGCTCGGCCTGTCCGTCGGCCTCGGCGTGCTCCTCGGCGGCACGGTCCTGTACGTCGTCCTGCGCCGCCGGCGCAGTTGACGCCCGTCCCCGCGCTTTCCCCCGGTCCGTATTCTGAACGGCACGCGCGGCCCGCGCCTTTCGTTCCACGGACCGGACCACCATGCCGACGGACCCGCCCCCCGCTGACGCCACGCCCGGGCAGCCGTTCATCGCCTACGAGCTACACTCGCTGGTGGACTACCCGCTGGAAGCCGCGCCGATCAACCGCGACTGGATGGACAAGTCGCACCTGCGGTTCCCGTACCGCTGCCTGCCGCTGACCATCGCCAATCAGGCCGGGTGGATCATGCGGAGCCCGTCCGGGTTCGCCGCGTACTGGTACGGCGGGCCGAACAAGACGGACGTGGAGATCCGCCACGACGGCGACCCCGACCCGCGGATCATCAGCCACTTCGGCGTCGGCACAATCACTTTCACGGTGCCGTTCCTGTTCCGCACCCCGGCCGACGTGAACCTGTGGGTGAAGGGGCCGACCAACTGGATCAAGGACGGCGTGCAGCCGCTCGAGGGGATCGTGGAGACGGACTGGCTGGCGTCGACCTTCACGATGAACTGGAAGATCACGCGGGTGTGCGAGTGGGTGCGGTTCGAGCGCGGCGAGCCGTTCTGCATGCTGGTGCCGGTGCCTCGCGGGCTGGCCGAGAGCCTGGTGCCGCGGCGCGAGCGGATCGAGTCGGTGCCGGAGCTGAAGGCCGAGTACGACGCCTGGCAGGCGAGCCGGAACACGTTCCTGCACGGGCTGCACACCCGCGACCCCGGGGCGATCAAGCAGGGCTGGCAGAAGGACTACTTCCAGGGGAAGCGGCTCGGCGGCGAGGGCTTTGAGGCACACCAGACGCGGCTGTCGATCCGCGAGTTCGCCCCGGCCCCTCCACTCCCGGCCCCGACCCTGCCGCCGCCGTCGGCGGAGGATGAGGCGGGACCGTACTAGCACCCGAAAGCCCGGGGACGGCCGTCCCCGGGCTTTGCCCGAGGACGCCGCCATGGCGAAGAAAAAGGCTCCCGCCGCGTCGCTGTTCGACGCCGAACCGCCCGCCGGGCGCCCCGCGGACGTGCCGGGCCTCCCCGCCGACCTACCGGCGTCGTGGCGCGCCGCCCTGGAACCCGAGACGCACAAGCCCTACTGGGCCGACCTGACGCGGTTCGTCGCGGAGGAGCGAGCTGCGCACGCGGTCATGCCGCCGGCCGACGACGTGTTCAACGCCTTCAAGTTCACCCCGCTCGACGACGTGAAGGTGCTCCTCCTCGGGCAAGACCCCTACCCGACGCCGGGGGTGGCCCACGGCCTGTGCTTCTCGGTGCTGCCGGGCGTGAAGGTGCCGGCCTCGCTGAAGAACATCTACCGCGAACTCCAGGACGACGTGGGGGCGACGCCGGTGACGCATGGCTACCTGGCGTCGTGGGCGAAGCAGGGCGTGCTGATGCTGAACGCCTGCCTGACGGTGCGGGCGAACGCGCCGAACTCGCACGCCGGGAAGGGGTGGGAGAAGTTCACCGACGCGGCGATCCGCGCGGTGAACGACCGGGCCGGCCCGGCGGTGTTCCTGCTGTGGGGGAGCTACGCCCAGAAGAAGGCGAAGCTGATCGACGCCGAGCGGCACACGGTCATCAAGGGCGTGCATCCGTCGCCGTTGTCGGCCGCGAACGGGTTCTTCGGCAGCCGGCCATTCAGCGCCGTGAATGCGGCACTGGACGGGCATGGCGTGGGGCCGATCGACTGGCAGCTGCCGACGGACCCGGCGTAGATGTCGCGCGACGGGCCTGGCGAGCCGAGGGCCGTCGCACCCCACCGCACCCGGAACGTCGTTCCCTTCAACGGCGCCGACTCGATTTCGAGCGAAGCGCCGTGGTGTTCCAGCACCACTGCCACGAACGACAATCCGAGCCCCATCCCGGCGCTATAGCCTTCGTACAGCGCGTTGTCGCGCTTCGTCGTGAAGTGCGTCGTCAGGCAGTTGAGCCGCACCTCGTCGGTCATGCCGACTCCGTTGTCGCGGACCTCCAGCACGGCCGCGTCGCCGTCGCGGTACGCCCGCAGGGTCACCTCGCCCTTCCACGCGGCGGCGTCGAGGAGGCGCTGCTTGCGGCCGGTCGGGTCGCCGCCGCGGGCCGCCTCCCGCAGGTGGTTCCGCATCTCGAACGTCGCGTCCCGGGCGTTGAAAACCAGGTTCTCGACCGCCTGTTGCAGGTGCGACAGGTCGCCCGTCACCGGCAGCGGCTCGTCCGCGGCCTCTGCCGTCAGCCGCAGCTTCCACTTGTCCCACGCCATCGCCGCCCACGTCCGCTCCGACTCGCGCACCAGATCGTTCAGGTCGAGCCGCGTCAGCTCGGTCTTGTTCGGGTCGCGGCGGACGGTGCGAAGAATCTGCTGCAACCGCTCCGTCACGGTGCCGAGCGTCGTCTTCACCTCCTGCAGCATGCCGTGCTGCTCGCGGGGGAGGGCGTCGGCCTCCATGCAGCGGGCGAGTAGGTCGTTCGGGCGGACGAGGAGGTTCTTGATGTTGTGGGCGTAGCTGCCGGCCATGATGCCGATGCTGGCGTACAGCTGCGACTTCATCTCCAGCGCCGCCCGCTCTGCCTCGGCCGCGCGGCTCTCCACCTTCGCCTTCTCCAGCTCGGCCGCGAGCACCTGGTGCTCCAGCTCCTCGGCCGCCTGTTTCGCCTGAACCAGTTCGAGTTCCCGGTGCTCGGCGGCGAGCCGGTCCTCGTAGTCGCGCACCTCGCGGTCGCGCTCGCGCCGCAGGAACCGCACCACGAAGTACGACACGACGGCGAACCCGGCCACCAGCACGGCGACCGCCGCGAACTGCCCGACGCGCCGCTCGCGCTGCTCCTGGTCGAAGCGGTTGAGGCTGTGCGCCCGGTACTCACAGCGGATGCGGCCGCCGCCCGCGTCGTACTCCAGTACGCGCACGCGCCCCTTCGGGTCGGCCCCGGGCCGCGGCACCGGCGACCGCCACGTCGGGTGTTCGGCGCGGCCCGTCGGCGGGTCGCGGCCCGGCAGATCGACGGCGAGTGCGAACACGTCGGGGAAAAGTGGCAGCTTGCCGGCGTACTGGCGGGTCGGTTCCGCGAGCGCGGTCAGGTGGGCGTCGATCTCGTCGGCCTTCTGACGGAGCCGGTCGGGGTCGGTGGCCTCGGCGTACTCGCGGACCAGCTCCGGGAGCGGCTTGCGGAACACGCGCGTCTCGTTCAGCCACTCGCGGACGTCGGCCTCGTCCGTCTGGCGCGTCCAGTCGCCGCGCGCGGACAGCTGCCAGCCGACCCAGCCGACGGGGATGAACCACAGGACCACCAGCGGCGCGAGCCGCCAGACGTAGCGGCGGACCGACGGTGGGGGAATGACGCTGCTCATGCTCGACACGATTTCCCTTCATCTCACCGGCACGCTCCCCACGCGCGCCCACGTTGCCCCGTCGTCCTCGCGGCGGTACACGTCGATGGTCGCGTCCGGGCGCTGGACGCCGGGCGTGACGTCGCCGTAGCGGAGCGTCGGCCGCACCACCACGACGTGCTCGCCGCCCAGCCCGCGGCGGTTCCCCTTGTCGTCGAAGAACTTGTCGGCCCGGTTCCGCAGGTGAGCCGCGACCTCGTCGGGGTTGCCGAGCAGCCGCGCGCCGCCGGCCGGGAATGCGGCGGCGATGAGCGCCCGGCCGATGGTGTGATCGAGGAACACTTCCTCGGTGGAGGTCTTTGGTTCGAGCCGGTAACCTGCGGGTGGGGATTGGTCGCCGGGTGCGTCCCAGCCGACCGGGTTGGCGTGCGTGAACAGCACGACCGGGATCGGGATCGACCGCGCCGGCCACGCCCACTCGGCGTCGCGGTAGAAGGTGTTCACCGACATGCCGTCGCCGGTGACGGCCACCAGCCGCCGCCCGGACGCGGGCATCCGTTCGGCCAGTGCCAGCAACACCCGCCGGGCCGGGGCGCTGCTTCCGGTCGGCAGTACCAAAATCGACCGCTCGGCGGTGTCGGCCGGCAGTTCGGTGAGGATCGCCCGCACGGCCGCGGCCTCGCCGGGGTTCGGGCGCGAGAACGTGCCGATGCTGAACGGCACGCTGAACGCCGCGTCCTTGACGATTCGCGGCGGCGCGGCCGGCCCGCCGAGCACGTCGAACAGGTACTCGCGGAACTGGTTGTACAGGTCGCCGGAGTACGGGTCGTCCTGCCATTCCAGGGGGAACACCGTCGGCCGCTTCGGGGCCGCGGGGAGGGCGAGCGTTGGGTCTTGCAGCACGTAGTCGCTGACCGCCCGGACCATCTGGCTGTTGCTGAAGCAGAACCGGAACGTCCGCCCGGTGTACACGTCGGCGAGGTTGCGCTGCTCGCTGACGCGGGCGAACCCGTCGTCGGCGTCCGGCAGCACCGCGTCGACCGTCGCGGTGGTGATGAGGAACAGCGGTCGGCTGCCGTTCCAGTTCACTTTGCGGTCGAGGGCGGTGGCGAGCTCCTGCGCCCGGTCGCTGGTCGAGCCGCCGACGACGGCGAGCGGCGCCGGCCGCCGCCGCGAGAGCGCTTCGACCCACGCCCCGATCGGCGCTTCGGAGCTGATCTTGTACCACCGCACCCGCAGCCGGCCGGCGTAGCCGGCGCGCGACACCACGAGTTCGGGCACCGCCGTGGTCTGTTCGGGGAATGCGGCCGAGTCGTCCACGGTGACGCCGGGCGGGGCGCCATTCAACGGCATCTCGCAGCGCTTCAGTCCGATGACGAACAACGACCACGCGTCGCCAGCGGTGGAGGGGTAGAGCCAGACGATTTCCTGGTCGCCTGCAGGCACCGGGAGCGGCCGGGCCGCCGCCTCGGGGTCGCGGAGCCAGACGTACCACCCCCCCGCCGCGAACGCGGCGACGGCAGTGAGTAGGCCGAGAATTGTGACTGCCCCGCGCCAGCGGCCCATCGGGTTCCTCCGGTCGCGGCCACTGTACCCGATCGTGGGTGGGGGCGTCACCCCCGGTCGCCGTAGCGGGCGAGGGCGTCGGGGTTGAGTTCGATGCCGAGGCCGGGCCTGTCCGGGAGCGTCAACATCCCGTCGGCGTCGGGGTGGAACGGGGTGAGGATGAGGTCGTCGACGTAGGGCGACGGGGTGAGGAACTCGACGTACCGGGCGACCGGCATGGCGCAGGCGTGCTGGATGTCGGCGGCGAGGCCGACGGCCGTGTTCCACCCGTGCGGCACCCACAGGACGTTGTGGTCGTGCGCCATCCAAGCGATGCGCCACGCCTCGGTGAGCCCGCCGCACTTGGTGCAGTCGGGTTGCACGATGTCCACGGCCTGTTGCTCGAACAGCGGGCGGAAGTTCTGCCGCCGTGTCAGCACCTCACCCGTTGTGATGGGGACCGGCGAGTGCCGCCGCAGCTCCGCGAACCCGGCGACGTCGTCGGGGGGGAGTGCTTCCTCGAACCACGTCACGTCGTAGGCCGCGAGCATGTGGGCGGTGCGGAGCGCCCACTTGTAGCCGTGCGGCCAGAAGGCGTCCGAGCCGCCGGCGTCCACCATCAGTTCCACGTCGGGGCCGACCGTGTCGCGTGCGGTCTTGACGAGGAGTTCGTCCTTGCGGTGGTCGTGCCGGCCGAACGGCGCCCAGCCGAGCTTGATCGCCTTGAACCCTCGCGCGACCGCGGCCAACAGCTTCTCGCGCAGCGGTCCGGGTTCGGCGAACAGGAGCGAGCCATAGGGCTTGATTTTCGTGCGGTAGCAGCCGCCGAGCAGCCGGGCGACGGGCTGGTTCGTTAGCTTCCCGAACAGATCCCACAGCGCGATATCGACGCCGCTGATGGCGTGCTCGACGCTCCCGCCGCGGCCCTGCCAGAAGGTGTGCTGCCGCAGTTTCTCGCTGACGCGCGCCGGCTCGTCGGCCCGCTCGCCGATCAGGAACGGCCGCAACAACTTCATCGCCGCGACGACCAAATCGCGGCTCGTGAATACGCTGCCGATGCCGACATGCTCGGTGTCGGTGAGGACTTCCACGACGGTGTGGACGTTGTCCTCGGGGGTCAGTTCTGCGGCCCACCCACCCTCGACGGTGCCGCCACGGAGTCCGGTCAGGCGAACATCGACCACACGCATCGTGACCCCTTACCACCGGCGGGCGGCCCGGAACTGGTCCCACTTGGTCGTGTATTCCCCGTACCCGCGCCAGACCAGGGGGTACGCGCCGAGGCCGACCAGGTCGGCGACCCACGGGTGCGTCTGGTGCGGGTCGATCAGCCCGGGCGAGAGGGTGCGGACGGCACTGCTCGCGGCCGCCGCCCCGTAACCGAACACGCCGATGTACCGTCGGTCCGACCGGCCCATCTCCTCCACCGCCCGGATGCAGTCGCACACGTCGCGCGGCGAGGTGAACGCCGCCCCCTTGTAGCGGAACTGCCCCTCCACGGTTGCGACGCGGGCGCGGAACGTTGCCGCGAGTTCGGGACGGACGAGGTACGGCCCCCACGCGGTGACGTGCCCGCGCGGCCCGAGGCAGTACGCCAGCGTCTCGTCGAGCGGCACGTTCCGCCCCTTCTCCGGCCGCAGCGCCAGCCCCCGCACGTTCATCGTCTCCGGGAGCCAACTGATCGAGTGGAACTCGGCCACCCGGGGCGGACCGCCGGGCGGCGTCTTGACGCCCACGAGGGCGGCGAACGTGTGCGCCTGGGTGGGCCGGTAGGGCGTGTGGTCGCCGGCGAACACGATCAGGTAGTCGGCCCGCACCGGCGGGACCGCGGGCGGGGGCGCCGACAGGGTCAGCGCGACGAGCAGGTAGGGCACGACCGCCTCCATGTGGGTGCTGCTACCGGCCGGGTTCGGTTCCCGTCGGCCGTCAC
>DASPHQ010000582.1:0-8628 GCA_035629595.1 Urbifossiella sp.
CTCGTCCGGAGCCCTCCCCCATGCTTCGCCACCTCCTCGCGCTGCTACTCGCGGCGTCGTCGGGCGCCGCGTTCGCCGCCGACTGGCGCCCCGCCGCGACCCCACTCATGACCAAGTGGGGCAAGCAGGTCACCGCCGAGAAGCAGCCGTGGCCCGAGTACCCGCGGCCGCAGATGGCCCGCGCCGACTGGCTGAACCTCAACGGCCTGTGGGACTACGCCATCACCCCGCGCACCGCCCCGCGGCCGGAGAAGTGGGACGGCCAGATCCTCGTCCCGTTCTGCGCCGAGTCGGCGCTGTCCGGCGTCGGCCGCCGCGTCAGTCCGAACGAGCACCTGTGGTACCGCCGCAGCTTCGAGGTGCCCGCCGCCTGGACCGGCAAGCGCGTCCTCCTCCACTTCGGCGCCGTGGACTGGGAAGCGACCGTGTTCGTCAACGGCAAGGAGGTGGTGACGCACCGCGGCGGCAGTGACCCGTTCAGCGTCGATCTCACCGACCACCTGCGCCCCGGCGCCAACGAGATCGTCGTGCGCGTGTGGGACCCGACCGACACCGGCGCCCAGCCGCGCGGCAAGCAGGTCATGGACCCGCACGGCATCTGGTACACGCCCGTCACCGGCATCTGGCAGACGGTCTGGCTCGAACCGGTGCGGCCGGTTCACATCACGCGCGTCCGCTTCACCCCGGACATCGACCGGATGCAACTCGAAATCCTGGTCGAAGCGAGCGGCCCCGGCCGGGTGATCGTCACGACGCCGTCGCCGCGCCCCGGCGACCCGCCCGGGGGGCCGCCGGCGCTGCTCGCCACCGGCGAGGCCGGCAAGGCATTCCGGTTCGACTGCGGCGGCCGCGCCCTGTGGACGCCCGACCGGCCGATCCTCTTTCCGGTGAACGTCTACCTCGCCGAGCCCGGCGCCGAGCGCGCCACCCCCACGTCCGACCGCGTGGACAGCTACTTCGCGCTGCGGAAGGTGTCCGTCGGCAAGGACGCGAACGGCGTGCTGCGGCTCATGCTCAACAACCAGCCGCTGTTCCAGTACGGCCCCCTCGACCAGGGCTGGTGGCCCGACGGCCTCCTGACGCCGCCGTCCGACGAGGCCATGCGCTACGACGTGGACGTGCTCAAGCGGATGGGCTTCAACATGCTGCGGAAGCACATCAAGGTCGAGCCCGCGCGCTTCTACCACCACTGCGACAAGGTCGGCATGCTCGTGTGGCAGGACATGCCGAGCGGCGGCGTGCCGAAGCGCGGCCAACTCATCCCGCCGGAGGCGAAGCAGGACGCCACGTTCACCCCCGCCGAGAAGGCGCAGTTCCGCACCGAACTCAAGGCGATGATCGACCACCTCCGCGTCTTCCCGAGCATTTATTGCTGGGTGCCGTTCAACGAGGGGTGGGGCCAGCACGACACGAACGACGTCCTGAAGTGGACGAAGGAGTACGACCCGTCGCGGCTGGTGAACGGCCCGAGCGGCTGGGCCGACCGCGGCTTCGGCGACATGAAGGACGCCCACATTTATCCCGGCCCCGGCATGTTCCCGACGATGCCGGACCGCGTCAGCGTGCTGGGCGAGTTCGGCGGGCTGGGCCTGCCCGTCGCCAACCACCTGTGGAAGAACCAGGGGAACTGGGGCTACCGCACCTACAAGACGCGCGAGGAGCTGCGCACGAACTACCAGCTGCTCGCCTACCGGCTGCGGCCGCTGATCGCCCGCGGGCTGGCGGCCGCGGTCTACACGCAGACGACCGACGTGGAAATCGAGGTGAACGGCCTCATGACCTACGACCGCGAGGTCATCAAGTTCGACACCGCGGAGTTGGCCGCGTGGCACCGCCCGCTGTACGGCCCGCCGCCGACCATCACCGAACTCGTCCCCACGTCCGAGAAGACGGCGCAGTCGTGGCGCTACACCACGACACAGCCGGCCGACGGCTGGGAGAAGGCCGACTTCGACGCCGCGGCGTGGGCCGAGGGGTCGGGCGGGTTCGGCACGAAGGGGACGCCCGGCGGCGTCATCCGCACCGAGTGGAAGACGCCCGACATCTGGCTGCGCCGCACCGCGGAGCTGAAGACGGTGCCGGCCGGCGAGGTGATGCTGCGGATGCACCACGACGAGGACGCGGACGTGTACGTCAACGGCGTGCTGGCGGCGCGGGTGACGGGGTTCACGACGGCCTACGTCGAGGTGCCGCTGACGGCGGCGGGGCGGGCGGCGCTGCGGCCGGGGCGGAACGTCATCGCGGTGCACTGCCGGCAGACCGGCGGCGGGCAGTACATCGACGCGGGTCTGGTGGAGGTGAAGTAGCGACGCCGCTTGCGGCTTCGCGCTGCCCAGCGCGGAGCCGCAAGCGGCGGAACCGTGAGCCGGTTACCCTACCGCGGCGGCAGCACCGTCGGCGGGCAGCCGGCCGCCCGCTTGCTCGCCTCCAGCGCCCGCATCAGCGCGTCCACCTGGCGGCAGTAGTCGTCCACCGACTGCGCGCTCGGCGCCGCCGGGGCGACGGGGGCCTGCGGGGCCACCGGCATCACCTGCATCTGCGGTGGCGCCATCGGGGCCACCGGCATCAGCTGCACCTGCTGCGGCGCCACCGGCTGCACGAACTGCATCTGCGGGGCCACCGGCTGGACCGCCACCGGCTGCACCGCCTGCGGCTGCACGAACTGCTGCTGCACCGCCACCGGCTGCACCGCCACCGGCTGCACCGCCTGCGGCTGCACGAACCCCGCCTGCTGCACGGCCACCGGCTGCACGAACTGCTGCTGCACCGCCATCGGCTGCACCGGCATCGTGAACGTCGCCTCCGGCACCGTCGGGATGGCGATCGGCCGGATGATCGGCAGCCGCACCCGGATGGTGTCGAACGCGAACCCCAGGCGGGCGCGGTTCGCCGGCACGTGCGACACGTTCGCCGGCACCATCCCCGACGTGGCCATCGGCTGCACCGGCTGCATCCCGCCCATCGTCGCCATCGGCGGCACCGGGGCGGACTGCGGTGGGAGGTTCACAACGACGTCCTGCTGCGGCACCTTCACGTGGACCGGCGGAGCCTCCCGCACCTCGACGTCCTGCGGCGGCACCTTCACGTGGACCGGCGGGGTCCGCCGCACCTCGACCACGCTCGGGGCGCAGTCGGCGTCGCACTTCACGGCCGGGGCGTGGTGCCTCACGACCTTGGGGGCGGCCGGCTTGGCGTCCGGCGGGCACGGCGTGTTGCCGCCGGCCGGCGGGCACGGCGTGTTGCACTCGGCCGGCGGCAGGCAGGCGTCGACGGCCCGGCGGGCGTGCTTGCAGCCGACGTTCCCGGCGGCCAGTCCGGCTAGCAGGACCAGCCCCGCCGCCCGGGCAGCAGAGTGGGCGTTCATGGTCTCCCCTCCCAATTTTCCCGGTCAACCCGACCGGCCGTTACAACCCGTATCGGCCGCAGTCCCCGCCAAGCGTGATCGTTTCCTCGCTTTCCGTCGCTGGCCGCACGACCGGGCGAATGAGGGGGGATACGAAACGACCCCGCCCGCGCGGCTTGCCGCGCGGGCGGGGTGGTGGGGGTTGCGAGCCGGGGACGGCCGTCCCCGGGCTTCACCATCCTGCCTTACTTGGGAGCCTCGTACTTCGGGAAGCCGGGCGGTGCAATCGGCGCGAGAACGGGCGCCCCCGCGACCGGCGCAGGCACCGCCTTGGTCACCGCGGTGGCCCAGTCCTCCAACGCCTTGATCCGCTGCTCGTGGTTGGTCAGCACCTGGGTGTGCGCCTCGACCACCTTCGTCAGCGTCTCCATCTGGTTGGTGACGCGGCGGAGGGCGACGTCGCACGTATCGCCGGTGTTCGACGACGCGGCCGGGTTCACCGCGGCCGGGTTCACCGCGGCCGGGTTCACCGCCTGCGGCTGGACGGCGAACGGCTGGACGGCGAACGGCTGCACGGCGAACGGCTGCACCGCCTGCGGCTGCACGGCGAACGGCTGCACGAACTGCTGCACCGCCTGCGGCTGCACGGCGAACGGCTGCACGAACTGCTGCTGCACGGCCATCGGCTGCACGAACTGCTGCGGCTGCACCGCCATGGGCTGCACGAACGCCTGCTGGACGAACTGGTGGTGCTGGTGGTGGTGGTGCGGGTGGCAGCCGAAGTGGCAGATCTTCTGGAGGAGCGTCTCGCGCGGGGCCGTGGCGCAGGGGGCGGCGGCGGCGCGGATGATGACGTTGGGCGGCGGCACCTCGACGATGACCTTCGGGGCCGGGGCGCAGACGACGCGCGCCGGGGGGCACGGCTCCGGGCACGGGGCCGGGGCCGGGCCGGCGTCGTTGGCCGTCGCCCGGGAGGCGAGACCCCAGGCGACGGCGATTCCGGCCGACGCCCAAGCCAGGCGATGCAGCAGGGACTTCACGGGACTCCTCCCACGGGAAGATGCGGGGATTGGCCGCCGCGGTCACCGTGACCGTCCGATGCGGCTTAGACTCCCATCGTCCCGTGGGCCGCCCGCCTTGCAGGAAACCCGAACATTCCCCCACCCCCGCCGTCCCCCGCCGCCGCGCAAACCCGCAAACTTCACTCGGCAAAAAAGCCCGAGGGCAACCGCCCCCGGGCTTTCTCCGCCGCGACGCCACAAACGCCCGCTCGCGTTCGTCCCGTCCGAACTGCCTCACCGTTAGTGCGGGGTCACCGGGGAGTTCGTCTTGGGCCCTGCGTCGAAACCGTCCTTCGTGGCGGGCGCCTTGCCATCCGTCGTCGCGGCCGCGGCCGCGCCGGTCCGCGGCACGTCCAACTGGCTCTTCGCGTCGAACCGCTTGTCGTTGGCCCGAACCAGCTTCAGCAGGTCGTTCACGTTGCCCGCCGCCTTGTCGATGTCCTTGCCGGTCTGGGTGATCGCGTCGGACGTGGCCTTGGTAATCCGCGGCTCCGGGGCCGGCGTCTGGTTCTGGTTCTGGTTCTGGTTCTGGTTCTGGTTCTGGTTCTGGTTCGGATGGAGGAGCGGCCCGAGCAGCTGCTGCCCGAGCTGGACGGCGCCCAGCACCTGACCCACGCTGATCGGCTGCACCGGCTGGGCCGTACCCGGGCGGTGCAGGAAGTGGTGCGACTGGGGGTGCTTGAGGTGGTGCGGGGAGTGGAACAGCGACCAGTAGCCCTGGGCCGGGCCGGCCGAGGTCAACCCGACGATCAGGGTCGTCAGGAGTACGAACGCCAGTCGACGCATCGGGGTCTCCACCAGGGTGTAGGGCCGGCGGTTCGCCCGCCCGTGTGGAGGTTAGCGTAACAGGACCGGGGCGGGAGGGTCGCGGGTTTTTTCCCCCGGGGCCGCCCGGCGGCCGGGTTCCGGGTCCGGTTCTAACGGGCTGGAGCGATTTTTACGGTCACGTCGGTTTTCATTTGCGGCTGACGGGGACAACCGTTAACGTACCCATCGAGTCGCTCCATCCAGTCCCCACCCGAGGGTTCGCCAGTGTCCTTCTTCGATTCTTTCACCAAGTTCCGCGACCTGCTTCACGGGGCGAAGTTCGGCGCCGAGGTGGACCGCTGCTTCCCCGAACACGAGTCCCGGTCGGCGACGGTCGGGGCGGCTGCGTCGCTGAGCCCGGCCGGCCCCGCCGGCCCGGCCGCCAGCCAGCCGGTTCGGAAGGAGTGGTTCGCGGCCGAGCTGCACAAGATGCTCGACTTCCTCCGCCGCTTCTACCACGACGCGGGGAAGGCCGAGCACACGTTCATGGACCCGTCCGGGAGCCTCGTGGACTGCGTCCCGTTCGGCGAACTGGCGACGGTGCGGGCGATCCGGGCGAAGGGCGGGACGGTGGTCGAGCAGGGGCCGCGGCCGAGCGGGTTCCAGCCGCAGCCGCGGAAGCGCGGGTTCGACCGGCCGCCCGCCTCGCTCCCGGTGATCCCGATGCTCCACCGCGGGCTGGTGGACCGGTTCGGGAAGCGGCTGGCCTGCCCGGACGGGTGCGTGCCGGTGGCCCGGCTGACGACCGACGACATGGTCCGGGTCGGGTCGTTCGACCAGTTCTTCACCAAGGCCCATTTCACCAACCCGCCGCCCGCCAAGAAGGGGAAGAAGGCGGCGGCCAAGCCGGCGGCGAAGGGGGCCAGGAAGTCCGCGCGGGCGTCGGGCAAGGCGGTCAACCCGGCGGCGGTCAACCCGGCGGCGGTCAACCCGGCCGCCGGGGTGAACGCCGGGCACTTCTACGCCAACACGAACGACGGCCCGGTCGGCGTGGGCCGGGGGCCGTACTTCGGGTGCGCCACCGGCCTGTCGATCCGCGAGCCGAGCGTGCCGCAGACCCACGCCTCCATCTCGCAGTTGTGGCTGATCGGGGATAACATCCGGCGGCGGGACGGCAACTTCGCGTTCCAGACGGTCGAGAGCGGGTGGATGGTGCAGCCGGCGTTTTCCCAGACCAACGCCCCGGTCCTGTTCGTGTTCTTCAACCCGGACGGGTACCAGTCGGGGGCGGCGTACGTCATCAACCCGAACGACTTCGCCCACGGGTTCGTGCCGGCGCCGGACGCGCCGTTCGCGATCAACCAGCACGGGTTCCTGATCCCCCCGGCGCCGGGCGGAACGCCGACCACGATCGTGATGCACTGGGAGTTCTTCGACGCCCCGACGCCGGGCTGGTACCTCCACATCGGGCAGGTCGGTCAGAGTCCGGCCGACTTCTTCTTCCTCGGACACTTCCCGGCCAGCCTGTACGCCGGCACGATGCTCGAGTCGCGGTGCCAGTTCGCGCAGTTCGGCGGCGAGGTCGGGAGGAACACGACCTCGCCGGTGGGTTTCACCCAGATGGGGAGCGGCATCCCGCCCAATTCGGACGCCCTGTTCAACTTCAGCAACGTCGCGTTCCAGCGCGACATCCGCGTCCAGACGACCCAGAACGCCCCCATGGCCCCCGCCGACCTGGTCCCCCTCCAGGTGGACGCGGCCGCCGGGTTCGACCTCAACATCCCGACCGACCCGGCGTTCCAGTCGTTCATCTTCTTCGGCGGCGGCGGCAACGTGTAGGGCGGCTACAATGGGGGCGTCGCCCGGAAACCGGAGGCCGCCGTGGACGCCCCGCCGTCGTTCGACGAGTACCTCGCCGCGGTTCGCGCGGCGAGCGCCGCCGACCACCCGGCCGTCGCCCCGGCCGAGTTCGAGCGGATGCGCGACTACCTCCTCCGCCTGTACGACGGCGTCCGCCCGGTCGGCACCCACCGCGACCCGAGCGGGGCCGTCGTCGACTGCGTCCCGTTCGACCAGTACCCGACGGTCCGCGCCGCCCGCGCCGCCGGGCACGAGGTGGCGCGCACCGCCCCGCGGCCGTCCGGGTTCGCCACCCCGGACTGTGGACCCCCGACGGCCGCGACCGCCCTGCCCCCGCCGCCGTGCCCGCCCGGGAACGTGCCGATGGCGCGGCTGACGCTCGACGAACTGGCCCGCCACGGCACCCTCGACCGGTTCTTCGCGCCGCCCGCGAAATACAGTGGGGGAGTGGGGAGTGGGGAGTGAGGAGAGAAGAACTCGGCTCTTCTCTCCGCACTCCCCACTCCCCACTCCCGACCCCCGGTGTCCCATGCGCCTCCTCCTCGCGTTCGCCGCGCTCGCCGCCGCCCTCCCCGCCGCCGCCGACGAGCCGGCGCCGAAGCGCGCCGCCCCGAAGTACGAGACGCGCGCCAACCACGACCCCGACGGCATCGGCAAGTTCTACATGGGCCGCGAGATCGCCCGCGTCATGGGCTACGGCGGCGCCAGCTGGCTCGAGCGGCCCGAGCGCGTCAAGGAGGAGGAGCCCGCCAAGCTGATCGCGGCGCTGGCGGTGCGGCCGGGCATGACCGTCGCCGACGTCGGCGCCGGCAGCGGCTACCACGCCTTCCTGATGGCCCCGCTGGTGGGCGAGGCGGGGAGCGTGATCGCGTCGGACATTCAGCCGGAGATGCTGGAGCTGATCACGGAGCGGGCGAAGAAGCAGGGGGTGAAGAACGTCCGCACGGTGCGCGGCACCGAGACCGACCCGAAGCTGCCGCCGGGCGGCGTGGACCTGATCCTGCTGGTGGACGTGTACCACGAGTTCAGCCACCCGTTCGAGATGGCCGAGAAGATGGTGGCGGCGCTGAAGCCGGGCGGCCGGCTGGTGTTCGTCGAGTTCCGCCTCGAGGACGCGAAGGTGCCGATCAAGCTCGTCCACAAGATGACGGAGCGGCAGGTGATCCGCGAGATGGAGGTGTTCGCCGAGCTGGAGCACACGCGCACGGTCGGGTCGCTGCCGTGGCAGCACGTCGTCATCTTCACGAAGCGGGCGCCGAAGAAGTGACATGGTCCGTCGCTCGCGGCGTAGCGCTACGCCGCGAGCGGCGGGTCATTCAGCGTCGCGCCGGTAGGCGGCCTTCAGCCACCGCTTCACCTCGGCGGTCACGTCCTTCGCCGACGCCAGCGCGACGAGGTGCGTCAGCCGGTCGCCCTTCTTCACCCGCGGTTCGTTCACCGTCAGCACGCCGGCCGCGGGTTCGTCGCCCAGGGCGAGTGATACCGTCTTGCATTGAAGGTTTACCGTTCCATCCGGGCCGCCCAGCGGAACCCGACGGCCCCCTTGACGGTAGCCGGATCGCCGGCCAGGCGGCGGCACCGCCGCCGGATCACCCGCCGGAGGTCGGCCAGCCGGTC
>DASPHQ010000583.1:0-3976 GCA_035629595.1 Urbifossiella sp.
TGGACGAGGCGGCGGAACGGGTCCGGGATCTGGCGGGCGGGAAGCACGTGCCGCGGTGGGCGGTGCTGGCGCGGGCGACCGCCTTGCGGAAGGCGGGCAGGCCGATGAAGGAATTGCGGCCTGCGGCGGCGGCGTGACGAACACCCGGGACGATCCCGGGTGCGACTCTCCAGCCGGTCAGTACTCTCGCCGGAGGAGCGGCTCAGACCCGAGGATCATCCCGGCGTCGTCGGCCGTCACGAAGTAGCTGTTCGGGATCTCGACCCCGGCCGCGGTCCCGGTCATCACGTTCACCCGGAAGCGGTTGCCCCATAGGGGCGCGACCGTCACCCGGTACAGCTCGGCCGGGCGGCCGAGGGCTGCGAGGACCCCGGCCCGGATGCTGTCCGAACGCGTCCGGCCCGGCGGCGCCGGCTGCCGGATCCCGAGATCCGCCTGCGGCGGCGTGGTCATGGTGCTCATGGCGTCACTCCGGTATGGACTCGGCCGCACGGGGCGGCAGTCAGGTGTCGCATTGTAGACAGGCGTCCATGCCGGGAAGATTCCCCCGCCGCCCGTTTAGCCTCCGTCGGGCGGTAGCGTACCTCGGTGCTGGACATGGCTGCAAGGGGATGTGAATCGCCCCTGCGGACCGTGTAAGCCCGCGGGGTTGGACGGGTATCTCTGATGGGCCGGCCGTGGCCTCCCGACTGAATGGGCGACAGTCGGGAGGCCGCGGCCGGTCTCTTCGTTTACCGGTGGCGGTGGACGACCTCGATGCGGGCGTCCCGGCCCTGCCGCTCCAGCCGCCACACCGCCCGCTGGGCCTCGTCGCGGTCGTCGAAGACCCGGTACTGATCCCAGTGCCCGCGGTGGCGGACCAGCACCGCGTAGTCGTGACGGTCGCGGTCGCGATCCCGGTCGTGGTCGCGATCCCGGTCGTGGTCGCGATCCCGGTCGGGGAAGCCCGGGCCGTGCGGCTCGTGCCGGCCGGGGAACGGCGGCTGGGCGGAGGCGGTGGCGGGGGTATTGGTCAACCCGACGGCGGTCCCGGTGGCGACCACGGCCGTCAGGATCAGTTTCCGCATCATGGCTCGGCTCCTCGGGGTGTCTCTCGTTCTCTCCGTCCCTTACGCCGGAGGAACGAGCCCGCGAGGTTGACTTGCATCGGCCGCTGACGGCCTCATTCGAGTTTCACTTCTGCGGCGGACGTGGTGGCGGTCCGCAGGACACGTCCAGAAACGACAGAAGCCCCCGGGAGCCGAAGCTCGCCGGGGCTTGTTCACTTTCTGCTTGCGCGACGCTCGCGGCCGTGACACCATTGGTCCATGCCGATGCTCTTCCTCATTTCTCAACAGCCCTTCCGCGTACCGGATGCCGAGCGTCGGCAAAACCTTGTTGCGTCCGGTACGCCGAGGGGCTGGAGAATGGAAGTACTACATGGTTAAACAACTGAAGCTCACGACCGGAGAGGCTGCAACGGTTGATGACGAGGACTTCGCGTGGGCCTCTAAACACGACTGGCGGTTGCATACCGACGGTCACGTAATCCGAACCGGACGGCACGGCGAGCCACGCATCGTCTACCTCTGCAATGAAGTGGTGAGCCAGGCGTCTGGTCTGCCCTTGTCGTCTTTCGGGGCGCCACAATGACCGCCGCCGAGGAGTGGCGGCCGGTCGTCGGGTTCGAGGGCTGGTACGAAGTCAGCAGCGCCGGCCGCATGAGGCGTGTTATGCCCGCAAGAGGCACGCGGGCGGGGCGAATCGTAGGCACCTCATTGAATTGGATAGGGTATCCGGTTGCGACGTTGAGTGTAAACGGCGTGGCTAAAGCCAAGTTCGTCCATGTGTTGGTCGCAGAGGCATTTCTTGGTCCGTGCCCGGAAAAGCACGAAGTCAACCACATAAACGGTGTGAAAGCCGACGCCTCGGTCGGGAATTTGGAGTACACCACGCATGGTGGCAACATGGCGCATGCGCTGCGAATGGGGCTGCTCCCCTTTGGTGAGCAGCATTGCGTCAGCAAGCTGACTGAAGTTGATGTCCGCGAAATACGCCGACTTCGCGGACAGGTATCCTCACGCGAGTTGGGCGAGCGATATAGCGTCGGCCAGCCCAACATCGTGATGATCTGGACACGACGCTCGTGGAGGCACCTTGCGGATTGAAGGGCATACATCGCGCCGCGTGGTTCACTTGCCGAAAAGTTGAGCAATGGCGACCACCTGATTCGCCCCGAGTTGGTCACACAGGCTCTTAATCGCCTGGACCGAGCCCGCCACACCGATCGAGCCGTTCGACGGGGCCGGGGCACTGGCAGCATCGGGTACGGCGCTTGCGACCCGTGGGGCGCGGCCACGGCGGGTGCTACCGCCGCCCGCCCTCTTCGCCTGCCGGGCCTTCTCCTGGCTCCGGTAGCTCGACCACATCGGCTTGCCCATCTCGATCCCGTACCGCGCCTTGATGAACGCGATTCCCTCGTCCGGGGTATCGACCCCCTCGGCAAGAGCAGCCCGCACGGCCGCTGCCTTGTTGACCTTCTCGGTGGGGGCCGCGGTCTCTTCGGCGTCAGCCTTCTTGCGTGCCATCGTTGCCTCGGGTCGAAAGGTGGGGCGTATGCGGTGAGTTTAGCTGCTGTAAGGATCAGTGCCAGCGGGATGTGCCGATTGGGCAAGAATGGATGGTCCGGTCATAATGGATGTGCGGGCCGTTGAGCTCACCGCGACCACCCGTCGCCCCGGTTCATCTGCTTGGTGGCGCTCAGTAGCATCATGGCCCCGATCGCGATCGTCACGATGCCGATGAAGGCGAGCGGTTTGGCAGTGTCCTCGCCCTTGTCCCGCGCGGACGTCAGCATGTGGTAGCCGACGGCCTTCAGGGCGTGCAGGTTCTGGGTCTTGAAGAGGTCGGCGAGGGGGTCGGACATGGGTCAATACTGCCCCTCCGTGAGCATTCGCGCAATCGCTTTCAGAACAGCGACCGCTGCACCGGCCTCGACCGGACTTGTTCGCGGAATGATGGCGGGGCGATCACTTCCTCTGGCTCTGGCTCTTGTGTGGCGGGCTCCTCCTTCGGCAACTCGATCACCTCGACCCTTCGGCGTGGGCTGACCGTCTCCGGCTTGCGTGGCTTGATCCTGGCGGGTGTGGCTTCGACGGCGTGCCCGGCCCGCAAGGCTTTAATCCGCTCGGACAGGTCAGCAGGTGATGGACCTGCTTCTGCCCCTTCGACAGGTGGCGTGCCGGACAGGGCGACCTTCAGCTGGTCTCGAAGGCGGGTCAGTTCCTCGAAGTACGCGGCGTGGGCGAACGGCCGCCCGAGGCGGGCCTCGTAATCCCCGAGCTGGGTCTCTGCCAGCAACCGCTCCTGCTCGGCACGGACACGCTCGTCCTCGTAGGAGCCTACGATCCGGTGGAGGGCGTTCATCACCGCGCGCGGCCCCTGCGAGTCCTTCGACAGCATGGCGGTGCGGGTGAGCCGCCCCTCCAAATACACGTCAGTCGCCCCGCCGGGGTGCCGCTCGATGCCGAACGTCAGCCCGCGGTACGTGCCCACGGGGAACAGTCGGGTCCGCTCCACCTGGTCGGGCACGCGGTTCAGGGCACTTGCAAACGCCGGTTCTTGCGGGGTAAGAGGGCGGCCGCCAATCATCACGACGCGACCGTCGCCGACCTCGGTGGTATTCATGTCCGCTTCGAGGGCGGCGATCCGCTGTTCGAGCCGAGCAATCGTCTGCGGCAGTTCGCGGAGGTTCTTGCGGGCGAGGTATTGCTCGTCGGCGTGGTTCCGCCGCAACACCGCCAGCCGCTGCAACTCGGCGTCCGCCTCGGCCAACACCAGCACGGCCGGATTGCCCGATGCGATGGCCTTCACCTCGGCGTAGCTCAGCTCCTGGCCGCCGACGTCCTCGGCCCGGCGGAGCCCGCTCTCCCCGGTCATGATCTGGGCGATGAACCGGGCCTTGGTCTCCAGCGCCTGCCACATGTAGGCGTCGAAC
>DASPHQ010000584.1:0-5480 GCA_035629595.1 Urbifossiella sp.
TCCCATTCATCGCCCCCAATGCGGTTCGTCTTCCCGTTCCGCGGAAAGACGCGCTGGCGACACCCCGCCCGGCCGTGATAAACTCTTATCACCCGCCGGGCCGGTGGCCCGCCCCGCACTGGATCGCGCCGTGTCGTCGCCGACCACGCTCCCCGTCCTCCGCCGCAGCTGGGTGCTCGCGCCGCTCCTCGCGCTGGCTTGCACCGTCGCCCCCGGCAGCAGAGCCGACGACGCCCCGCCCGCCGACCCGGCCTTCGACCGCGACGTGAAGCCGCTCCTCACCCGCTACTGCGTCCGCTGCCACAAGGACGGCAAGGCCGAATCCGGCGTCCGCGTCGATACCCTCACCGCAGCCCTCGGCGAACAGCACTTCAAGCTGTGGGAGCACGTTCAGAAGCAGCTCGCCGACGGCACCATGCCGCCGGAAGGGGCCGCGCAGCCGAGCGCCGACGAGCGCAAGCGGGCCGCCGAGTGGGTCGGCAAGGCGCTCGCCGCCGCCCGCGCCCGGCCGGGGCCGAAGAACGGACTCACCCGCCGGCTCACCGTCGCGCAGTACCGCAACACCCTCCGCGAACTCCTCCGCCTCGACGACGAACTCGCCGACCGGCTGCCGCCGGACGCCGTCTCGAAGGACGGGTTCGTCAACCACAAGGACACGCTCCAGTTGTCGCCGCTGCTGCTGGAGGCGTACTTCGAGGTCGCCGAAGCCGCGCTCGACCGCTGCGTCGTGGACCCGGCCGCGAAGCCGACCATCCAGACCTTCCGCGTGGACCTCGGCCGCGGCGTCAACCCCGCCCCGATCCGCGACAACCTCATCCTCGGCGCCGACAGCCTGCTGCTGGAGAACCGCGACTGGATGGTGACGGAGCTGCAACCGGAGAAGGGGTTCGCGTACACGCCGTTTCGGATGCGGACGAAGTACCGCTTCATCGAGGGGTATCAGGGGAACGACACGGTCCGCGGCTGGCGCGAGTATGACAGCATTTATCACT
This sequence comes from Urbifossiella sp., assembly GCA_035629595.1. Taxonomy (GTDB): domain Bacteria; phylum Planctomycetota; class Planctomycetia; order Gemmatales; family Gemmataceae; genus Urbifossiella. Next base: position 993 of record DASPHQ010000584.1, read on the forward strand.
CCGTGTTCGCCTGCCTCCGCGGCACCCGCGGCTACCCGAAGGGCCGCGCCTACGACCCCGTTCCGCAGGGGCTGCTACTGCGGCCGGCGATCCCGAGCTCCGAGGTGTTCGGAGCCGAGAGCACCTACGGCCCGCGGGCGAACTTCCGCGTCGCGCTGCGCGAGCTGCCCGACCACGGCCGCTTCCGCGTCACCGTCACCGCCGCGAAGTACGACGACGGCCTGCTGCTCGACCCCGGCGCGGCCGCGGGCGAAGGTGCGGTTGCGCTGCGTGAGGCGAAGGGAACGCTGACGGTGCCCGCGGCCGGCGTGTATCAGGTGGACGTTCACACGGCCGAGAAGAAGGCCGGCGACCTGACGCTGACGCTCGGCGGTCGGGAGTTCACGGGATCACTGAAACAGCCGGCGTTCGTGGTGGTCCGCCTCCCCGCCGGGCCGCTGGCGATCGACGCGAAGCTGACCGGCGGCGCGAAGGTCGAGCGCGTCGCGCTCACGCCGCTGCCGGAGGGGCACGACGCGGCCAAGCGGTTCGCGGCGTTCGAGAAGCGGGCGCCGCGGGTCGGCGTTCACCTCGGCTTCCGCCGCGACTGCGGCAGCACGCTCGCCCCCGTCGGCGCGCCGCAGACGGTGAGTGACACCGGGCTGTCGCGGTTCGTGTTCGAGGGGGCGATTCGGAATTATCCGAGCCCGGACGTGGAGAAGGACAACGTCAACTACCTGGCCGGCGTCCGCGAGATCGGCGTGCGGAGCGAGTACACCGACGGCCGCGACGTGCCGCGGCTCTTGGTGAAGTCGGTCGAGTTCGAGGGGCCGCTGACCGAGACGTGGCCGCCGCGCGAGCACCGGGCGATCTTCGGCGACGCCGACGGGCGGAAGGTGATCCGCGACTTCGCCGCCCGCGCCTACCGCCGGCCTGTGACGGCGCAGGAGGAGGCGACGCTGGTGGGCGTGTTCGAGAAGTCGCTCGCCGCCGGCCGGGGGTTCCGCGACAGCGTGAAGGACGCGCTCTTGGTGGCGCTCACGTCGCCGCAGTTCCTGTTCCTGGTGGAGACGAGCGCGACGCCCGCCGCCGAGCCGCTCGACGGGTACGAGCTGGCGTCGAAGCTGTCGTACTTCCTGTGGAACGGCCCGCCGGACGACGCGACGCTCAAACTCGCCGCGGCCGGGGAGCTGCGCGGCCAGCTCGACGCCGAGGTGGCCCGGCTGGTCGCCGACCCGCGGTTCGGGCGGTTCGTGGGCGAGTTCGCCGGGCAGTGGCTGGCGCTCGACAAGTTCCAGGTGCTCGAACCCGACCGGGCGCGGTTCCCGAAGCTGACGCGCGACACGCGGGCGGAGTTGCGCCGCGAGCCGGCCGAGTTCCTGCGGCACCTGTTCCGCCACAACCTGCCGGCCCGCGACCTGATCGCGTCCGACTACGTGCTGGCGAACGAGACCGTGGCCGGGTATTACGGACTGGGCGACCGCACCGAGAGCGGCTTCGAGTTCGTCCCGGTGCGGCACGGCCGGCGCGAGCTCGGCGGCGTGCTGACGCAGCCGGCGGTGCTGGCGGGGCTGTCCGACGGCCGCGAGCCGAACCCGGTGAAGCGCGGGGCGTGGCTGGCACGGCGGATCGTCGCCGAGCCGCCCGACGACCCGCCGCCGAACGTGCCGGCGCTGCAGGACGACACGAAGAAGCTGTCGCTGCGCGAGCGGCTGGAAAAACACCGCAACGCGCCCGGGTGCGCCGGCTGTCACGCGAAGATCGACCCGTGGGGACTGCCGTTCGAGGAGTACGACGCCGGCGGCAAGTGGCGTGCGGGTGCGAAGGACACGCGCAGCACGCTCCCCGACAAGACGACGGTGACGAACTTCGCCGACCTGCGCCGCTACCTCGCGGACGACCGGCTGGACCAGGTGGCGTTCAGCGTGCTGAAGCACCTGGCGACCTACGCCGTCGGCCGCACGCTGAGCTACAGCGAGCTCGACTGGCTCCGCCGCGAGGGGTTGAAGCTGAAGCCGACCGGCTACCGCATGCAGGAGATGATTCGGCTGGTGGTAACGAGCCCGGCGTTTTTGGAGAAGTAGAGGCGGCTCGGGGCTTGTAGGTCGGGTCGAGTCGTCGAGACCCGACGCGGGGCGCGAGCCGGGAGCGGGTGAGGTCGGGAAGCTCGGCGCGACGAGGGTCTTGAGCCCGGAGGGCGTCGGCGTGTAGCCCGGGGTGGAACCCCGGGCGGCGTCGGCGTGGCCCGTGGGAGTGGCGCCCGAGTGTCACCGCCCGGGCCGCCCGGGGTTGCACCCCGGGCTACACGCCGACGCCCTACCGGGCTAAACCCCCGCGGTGTTCCGGCACCCGGCCGACCCGCAATCGTGTTTGGTACCCCGCGTCGGGTCTCGACGACTCGACCCGACCTACGGAAGACACCGACCACCGCCCTCGAGGTTCCGCCCATGCCCGCGCTCCGACTCGACCGTCGTGCCTTCCTCCGCGGGGCCGGTGGCGCCGCGCTCGCCCTGCCGGTCCTCGACGCGATGGGGGCCGAGGTCACGGCCACGCCGCCGAAGCGGTTCTGCGCCCTGTACACGGCCAACGGCATGTCGCTGCCGCGCGCCGAGCACGGCCTCGACGAGTGGAGTTGGTTCCCGCGGGCGGAGAAGGACGGCCAGTTCGTGTTCGGTAAATCGACCGAGCCGCTCGCCCCGTTCCGCCGGCAGCTCAGCTTCCTCGGCGGGCTGCACCACCCGAGCGGGCCGAAGGCCGACCCGCACGTCTGCTCCGACATGTGGCTCACCGGCGCCCCGCTCCACGAGCCGAAGCCCGGCACCTACAACTCCGTCGGCCTCGACCAGGTCGTCGCGCTGCACACGCGGCAGTTTTGCCGGCAGCCGTCGCTCGTGCTGTCGATCGACGCCGGCACCGGCTTCCTGTCGCGGACCGGCACCATCTCGTACAGCCTCGAAGGCCGGCCGATCCCGGCCGAGAACAACCCGCGCCGCGTGTTCGACCGCCTGTTCCGCGGCGACCGCGCGTCGCTGGCCGCGCAGCGCGCCGACCTGCAGCGGCGGGTGAAGTTGGTGGACGCGGTCGCCGAGAACGCCCGCGCCCTCGGCCGGCAGCTCGGCCAGTCCGACCGCGAGCGGATGGACCAGTACCTCACGTCGCTGAACGAGGTCGAGGCCCGGCTGATCGCCGCCGAGCGCTGGGTCGACGTGCCGCTGAAGAAGCAGGACACCGCCCACCTGAACCTCGCCGCGACGAACGAGGGGGAGCCGGCCGAGTATTACCGCAACATGTTCGACCTGATCGCGCTGGCGTTCGACGCCGACATCACGCGGTCGGTGGCGTTCATGCTCAACCGCGAGGACGGCATGGGGATCAGCGACACGTTCCCGCTGAAGCTGGGGCTGTCGCAGACGCACCACTCGCTGTCGCACGCCGGCGACAAGGCGGGGCAGCTGGCGTTCGCCCGCTACGACCGCTTCCTGAGCGAGCAGGTGGCCCACTTCCTCCGCCGGCTGACGGAGTACCGCGACCGGAGCGGCCCGGTGCTGGACAATACCATCGTGCTGTTCGGCAGCGGGGCGAGCACGACGCACAACCCGCGCAACCTGCCGACGCTCGTCGCCGGCGGCGCCGCGATGGGGCTGCGGCACGGCACGTACTGGCGCGGCACCGAGGCGCGGCTGTCGAACGCGTACCTCAGCATCCTCCGCGCGATGGGCATCAACGCCGAGTCGTTCGCCGACAGCACCGGCACCCTCACCGGCTCGATCTTCGGCCGGGCGTAGCGGCTACCCCGTCCCTGCCCGGAGCCGGTCGCGCGGTTGTGAGAGCGCCGAAGGCGTGCTAACCTCGGGGCCGCTTGACCGTACCGTGGAGGTTCGCCATGACCTGGCCCGCCGTGTGCCTCGCCGCCCTCGCCGCGGCCGCCTTCCCGGCGGCCACCGCCCAGGTCCCCGAGGACCGGGACGGGCCGGCGTACTACCACGCCACGCGGGTCGGGGACCGGCTGGTGTACACGGCTCCCGGGGGCCACGAGCTCGTCCGGGTCGTCACCGCGGTGGCGAAGAAGGGCGAAGCCCGGGTGGTCTCGGTCGGTCGGCTCCGGTCCGACGGCAAGGTCACGCCGTTCTCGGAGTTCGAGGTGTCGACCGGGGGCCTGGTCCACCTCAAGCAGTACGCCGTCCGGCCGACCCCGGACGGGAAGGGGGGCCAGGACCTCCGGGAGGTGTTGGAGGACCGGACGCCCCCGCCCCTGGTGCTCAAGCTCCCGTCCGCCCCCGGCCTGAAGTGGGCGACACCCCGCGGCGGCCCCGACCTCCCGACGAGGTACGAGGCCCGGGGGGAGGAGACGGTGAAGGTTCCGGCCGGGGAGTTCCGCGCCATCCCGGTCGACGAGTTCCGCGGCCCGCCCGGTCGTGGCGAGCGGCCGTCCCGGTTCTGGTACGCCCGCGGGGTCGGGGCGGTGAAGTGGGAGACGGCCGGCGAGGGAGAGGTCGTCCTCAAGTCCTT
>DASPHQ010000585.1:0-3292 GCA_035629595.1 Urbifossiella sp.
GTCGGCGTCCGACCCGTCGGGGCGCCAGGCGTAGGAGTAGCCGCGCCAGTCCTCGCCGTCGAAGTGAAGGAGCTGCGTCTCGACCCGCACGCCCTTGCGGTCCTGGCGCCGCTGCCGCAGGGAGATCGTCTTTGCCAGCACGGTCCCGGCCGGGAAGCGCATCCCGAAGTTGTGCCAGTTCACCTGCCCCGGCAGCGGCCGCGGCTCGTCGAAGACCGCCACCTTCCCCTCACCGGGCACGGCGATGTACCATTCCGCATCGGCCCCGTCCTGCCACTGCGGAAGGATCGGTTCGTAGCGGACGACGCCGTGCAGCGGCACCATCTTGTCTGTGCCGGGGAACTGCTTGAAGTCCTGCCCGAACCGAACCGCCGGGCGGTCGGCGAACAGCCCCGTCTCGCTGAGCTTCGTGGGGAATGCCGCGTTCGCCGCGGCGCCGGTGTTGCGCTCGAGCGTGTACAGGTGGCCGCTGTCGTGGTCGGCGAAGTACAGCTCGCCGGCGTGGTCCTCGCCGAACGCGACGACGCGGACGCTCGGCTTCACCAGCTCCGGCATGCCCGTCAGCCGGTCGCCGTCGAACGCCGCGGCCCAGATGCGGCGCGTCTCCCAGTCGCCGAAGACGTACTTGCCGACCAGCTCGGGGAACTTCTTGCCGCGGTAGACGTAGCCGCCGGTGACGCTCGTGCCGATGGTGTGCGGCAGCTCGATCGTCGGCGGGCGGATCGGCGCCGGGCCGATCGGCTGCGTCGGCTTGATCGGCGTGCGGGCCTCGGTGATGCTCCAGCCGTAGTTGCCGCCCTTCTCGATGCGGTGGACCATCTCCCACTGCTCCCAGCCCACGTCGCCGAGCCAGAGCTGACCGGTGCCGCGGTCGAAGCTCATCCGCCACGGGTTGCGGAATCCGAACGCCCAGATTTCCGGCCGCACGCCCTTCTGCCCGACGAACGGGTTGTCCTTCGGCACCGCGTAGTTCTTGCCGGCGTCCTTCTTGTCCACGTCGATGCGCAGCACGGAGCCGAGGAGGTCGGAACAGTCCTGGCCGGTGTTGATGCGGTCCGGCGGGTTCGGCGGGCTGGCGTCGCCGGTGCTGATGTAGAGCATCCCGTCGGGGCCGAAGTGCAGGTCGCCGCCGTTGTGGCCGCCGCCGAGGAAGGTGAGGACGATTTCTTCACTCGCCGGGTCGATCCGCGGCACGTCGGCCTTCGGCACCGTGAACCGCGACACGCGGGTGCCGTCCTCCAGGTACGGCGACTTGTCCTTCGACTTCATCGTGTAGCAGACGAAACACTGGCGGTTCTGCTCGAACTTGGGGTGGAACACGAGCCCGTACACGGACTCGATCTCCTTCGCGCCGGCGTTCTTCGCCAGCGTCGTGAGTTCCTTCCGCAGGTCGAAGAACAGCTCGCGCTGGGCGTCGGGGCGGTTGGGGATCGAGTAGAGGACGCCGTCCTGCTCGCCGACGAACAGCCGGTCGGTGCCGGGGGCGCGGGCGATGAGGAGCGGCTGCTTGAAGGTGACGTTCGGGAACGCCCGCGCCACCTTGAACGGCGGCGGCGGCTCCGGCGACCCGGTGACCTTCGAGGTCGTCCAGGCCGTGCGCGGTTGGGGGCCGGCCTTCGGCCGGTCGGGTTGCGCGGCGGACCAGCTCGCGGCCGCGGCGGCGAAGAGGGCGATGGCGACGACGGCACGCATGGGGAGGTTCCCGAAGGGTGTTGACCCGGGAAGTCGCGTCCAGTCTACTCCAACAGGGCGGAAAGCCCACCCGCCGCGGCAGGTGGGCTTCACACCTCTCATACCTTCAGCGAGACACCGATGCGCCCTCTCCTCCTGGCCCTGCTTTCCGCGACCGCCGTCACCGTCGTCGCGGCCGCCGACGAGCCCGTCCCCGCGTGGGCGAGCAGCTCGAAGCTCGAGTACCCGCTCGCCGGCCCCGACGGCGCCGGCGACCTGGTGTTCAGCGACCCCGCCGTCTGGTCGTTCGGCAAGGACGCGGCCGGCACCGGCTTCCTGGAGCTGAAGTACGACAAGAAGTACAAGAGCAGCTACAGCCCCAAGCACCGCTCGCCGGTCCACATCGCGCTGTTCAAGCGGCCGGTCGGGCCGGACTTCGTGATGGATCTGGAGATGCAGTCCACGATCGCCGCCTACGGCCACCAGGACCTGTGCCTGTTCTTCGGCTTCCAGTCGCCGGAGAAGTATTACTACACCCACATCGCGCGGGCCGCCGACCCGAACGCCCACAACGTGTTCGTGGTCAACGACGCGCCGCGGAAGAACATCGCCACCAAGACGACGAAGGGCGTGGACTGGAAGGTGGACACCTGGCACAAGGTCCGCCTCGCCCGGCAGGGCTCGACCGGCAAAGTGGAGGTGTTCTTCGACGACCTCAAGGCGCCGATCATCACGGCCGACGACAAGACGTTCCAGGGCGGCTACATCGGCGTCGGCTCGTTCGACGACACCGGCCGCTACCGGAACGTGCGGATCCACCAGAACGGCGTGTCGGTCGGCAACGCCCCCGCCTTCTTCCGCCCGCTCGGGAAGTGACCATGCCGGTTCCGCTGTTCGTCGTGGACGCCTTCACCGACCGCCCGTTCGCCGGCAACCCGGCGGCGGTCTGCGTGCTTCCCGGCGAGTGGCCGTCCGATCACTGGCTCGCGGCCGTGGCCCGCGAGATGAACTTGGCCGAGACGGCGTACCTCGTCCCGCTCGCGGACGACGAGTTCGACCTGCGCTGGTTCACGCCGACGGTCGAGGTAGACCTGTGCGGCCACGCCACGCTCGCGGCCGCTCATGCGCTGTGGGAGTCGGGCCGAGCTCCTGCCGGCCGGCAGCTCCGGTTCCGCTCGCGGAGCGGCGTGCTGACCGCCGATCCGCTGACGACAGGGGAGATCGAACTGGACTTCCCCGCCGTGGATGCCTCGCATTGTGACCCGCCGCCCGGCCTGCTCGAAGCCCTCGGGGTGAAGGCGCTTGGGGTGGTGCCAGTCGCCGTTGCCAGGAACCGCTTCGACTACCTCGTGGAGGTGGGCGCGCCGACCGAGCTCGCCCTGATCAAACCTGGCTTCCGACGCCTCGCCGCGATCAAGTGTCGCGGCGTGATCGTGACCAGTCCGTCGGACCGGCCGGGGTTCGATTTCGAGTCGCGGTTCTTCGCCCCGGCGTCGGGCATCGACGAAGACCCGGTGACCGGCTCGGCCCACTGCTGCCTGGCCGGCTGGTGGGGCGACAAGCTCGGCCTCGACGATCTGACCGGCTTCCAGACGTCGGCCCGCGGCGGCGTCGTGCGGAT
>DASPHQ010000586.1:0-10591 GCA_035629595.1 Urbifossiella sp.
CTTCAGAAGCGTTACGGGCCGCAACCAGCCTAGAAAGTTCATCTTCGGCGCGCCGAAGTGGATGAGGTCGCTTGCCGTGCCCGCACCGGGTCACGTCCTGTGCTACGCGGATTATTCCGCGCAGGAAATCGGGATTGCAGCCGCGCTCAGCGGCGATGCGGCCATGAAGGCGATGTACGGCGCCCCGGACCCGCACATGGAGTTCGCCGCTATGGCCGGCGCGGTTCCGATCGGGGCAAACTCGGACGCCCTCAAGGCGATAAGGAAGACGTTCAAGACGGTGAATTTAGCCGTCCTCTACGGTCAATCGAGCGAGGGAATCGCTACGCGACTCGGGATCGAGACGCACGACGCCCGACAGATTCTTCTCCTGCACCGACAGTTCTTCGCGACTTATCACGCCTGGTCCAGCCGGGTGACCAACGCGGCCTACACCCGCGGCTACGCCACCACGAGGCAAGGGTGGCGCGCGACCGTCGATCTGGGCTCGCGGTGGCGCACCTGGGCGAATTTCCCAATCCAGGGCGGCGGCGCGGAGGTCATGCGCTGCACGACGATCGCGATGGACCGGCTCGGCCTGGAGGTGCTCGCCGTCGTGCACGACGGCTGGTTGATCGAGTGCCGCGCTGGCGATGAAGGTCGCGTTCACGACGCCGTTCGGCGCGCTGGCGAGTGGGCGTGCCGTCACGTCCTTGGCGGGTTCCCTCTCCGGATGGACTGGCAGGTATTCCCGGACCGGTTCGTGGACGACAGCGAAGGCACTGTCGCCGATTGGGCGTTCATCATGGCGAACCTGCCGAAGGAGGTGCTGCGTGTACCGGCTGAATGAGTACTTCTCCAAGGTCCCCTGGCCCGTCGTCGAGCGGCTCGTCCGCCACCGGCTAAGGCCGGCGTCGAGGTGGCAGGTGTACTTGGCCATCCTTCTCAGGTCCTGCCGCTTCCGGGGCCAGGAGGCGTGGTTGTCGGTCGCCGAGATCGCCGAGCTGACGGGCCTGTCCACGCGCGCGGTGAAGGTGTCGATCGCCGCCCTGGTTGCCGCCGGCCACGTGCGCCGGATCGGGCGCTATCGGAAGCTGGTGGTCACGATCGTGACGCCTTCGGCGAGGAAGCCGATCTTCATCCCGGCGGAGGTGTAGAAACGAAACGGCCCCGGCGAGCGCCGGGGCCGCGGACGACGCGAGCCAACCTGGACTACTGGGGGAACGCGGGCTCGGGCTTGCGCTTCTCGGCGGCGCGGACGCACATGCGGTGGTAGCGCCGCCACCAGTGGTAGCAGTCGATCCGCTCACGGCGCGACTTCCGCGCCCAAGCACCCTCGAAGGGCCGCGCGTCGGTCACCACCTCGTCCGAGGTCTCCCAGTCCCACCCGGGTTGACTCCGGATGGGGGTGCGGATGGCGATGCGGTCGCGGAAGCAGGGCGGGTCGGTGAGGCTGATTTTGGACATTTTCGAACCTTTCAATTGAGACCGGCGGGAGCGCCGGCAACAGTGTAGACGCGGCAGACGGCGATTTGTTCCAGACGTAACTCATTTTCTCATAATTGGTTATGTCTGAAGCCCGGGGGCGCTCGGACGCCCCCGTTCGACGTTAACCCCCCGCCCCCCTCCCCCGCTCCGCTCTCGCTCGGTCGAGCTGTTGGCCCCCCACCCCTCCCCTTTGGCCGGTCGGCACAGACAGAGGGGGAATAATTGTCTGTCATTCGCTCGTCTGATAGAATTATCTGTGGGGGGAATCCCCCGACCGCGACACCACACCCAGACGAGGACAGACCGATGGCCAGCCGCAAGACCGCCCCGACCGCGACCGCCCCGAAGGCCACCCGCACCCGGAAGCCGAAGGCCGAGACCGCCCCCGCGGCCGTCGCCATGTCGCCCCGCGAGAAGGAGCTCGCCTCCCGCTACAAGCATCAAGCGATCATCCCCGGCAGCTGGGCCTTCGCCGGCCACCCCGACCGGCAGGGGATCGGGTCGAGGAAGGCCACCGTGATCGTCCGGTGCAAGAGCCCCGACTGCACCCACACCCGCATCGTCTGCACGTCCGACCTGCAATGGCAGACGACCGCCTACTGCGTCGAGGGGGGCTGTGCCAAGCGCATCCACTCCAACCACCGAGCCACGAAGGCCCAGAAGAAGAAGCTCAAGTGACAGCGGGTTGACACTCGACAGGCCGGGGGAAGTCCCCGGCCTTTTTCACGCACCCACCCAATCAGGAGAGACGAGCGATGGACGACGTGTACCGCTACTCGAAGCGACTGATCTACACCGAAGGCGTCCGGCATCTCGCACAGACCGCCGGGGCCGTCTGGCTCATCACGCTTATCGACTCGCACCAGGGCAACCCGAAGGCTCGCGCCGAAGAATTCCAGGTCTGGCGGCTCGTCGTGAACGTGGCCGACAACACCGGCGTGGTGACGATGACCGACGGTAACAACGACACGGCCATCATCACCCAGCGAATCCCGTACACGGACTACGCGAAGGCCGGTGAGGACCAGTGCGAGCTCTATCTGGTGCAGACCCCCGGCCAACCCTCCGTGCTGATGTTGCCCTGCGAATACTGACCGCCGAGGGGGTCGCAGCACGCCGCGGCACCCTCGACCGCATTGTACCTTTCGGGCCGGGTGCTCCCCGGCCCTCTTCTCTTCTAACGGAGCCACTCATGACCACCATCGACCCGATCGCCGTCGCCCTGTACGCTCGCGCCTCTTCCGACGAGCAACAGAGCTCCTGCGGGGATCAACTCGTCGCCCTCCGAGCCTACTGCCAGAAGCAGGGCTACAAGGTCTGGAAGGAGTACGTCGATAATGGCCTGAGCGGCAGCAAGGAAATCGAGAAGAGAATCGCCTATCACGAGATGATCGCCGACAGCTACAAGCACGCCTTCACCCGCATCATCGTCTGGGACTCCTCCCGATTCGGGCGTCTCGACAGTCAGAAGGGAGCCACCTACAAGGTCACCCTCCGGTCGAACGGTGTGACCTGCATCGAGACCTGCACCGGGGCCGTCACCGACTGGTCAACCCAGATGGGCCGGCTGCAAGACGCACTCGCGAGTGAAGCCGACCACGAATACTCGATGAAGCTGAGCGCCAACACCATCCGGGGACGGGTCTCGGCGCTCATCGACCGGAAGGTCTACCCGCACGGGATCGTGCCCTACGGCTACAAGAAGAAGTACCGGGACGCTGCCGGCCGCGAGTACGTCTACGACCGCGACGTGCCATTCAGGCAGCCCCGCGGCTGGACCCGCGAACTCATCATCAGCGAGCCGGAAGCGGCCGTCGTCCGCGACATCTTCGACCGCTTCGTCAACCGGTCGCAGTCGGCACGGCACATCAGCAAGCTGCTATCCTCCGACGACTACAGTTGGCGGCGACAAACGGTGTTGAACCTCCTGCGTTGCAAGGCTTATATCGGCTACGCGGTCATCAGCGAAAAGAACCGACAGGAAGCACACCGCCACATTCCTTACACGGAGGTTCCGGGGGTCGTCCCGCCCATCATCGAGGAAGCGGTGTGGTTCGACGCTCAGCGGATTCTCGCCGGCACGACCAAGAGCAAGTGGCGAAGCGACCAGCAGAAAACCCTGTCGGGCATTTTGCGCTGCGGACACTGTGGATTCGCTCTCGCCGGTCGCAACTGGCAGAAGGAAAAGACACCGCGGACCCGCTACGTCTGCACGTCCAGCAACCGACAAGGAACTGGTTGCCCGCAGTGGCGGTGCTACGAGGACGAACTTCTCCCGGTCATCGTCCGCGAGCTGGTCAAGGTCGTGGATGCGGAGTTGCTGAATTCGCTAGTCGCCAGCCGGGATGAGGGCGAGTCCGCCCTGGTTGTGGCCCAGCAGGAGTTCGCCGACCTGAGGGAAAAGGTGCGTCGTGCGGTGACTCGTGCGGCGACCGCGGATGATGAGCTGGTCGAGGACTACGAGGCGGTTGCCCGCGATCTGCGGCAGCAGTTGAAGGCGGCGGAGGAGCGGATGAAGCTGGCGCGGATGGTGGGCAAGGAGGGTGGCTCGGCGCAGTGGGCGGAGTGGTGGGCGGACGTTCGGCCGGGGTTGGTGCTGGCCGCGGACGATCCGACTCTCGCGGACGAACTCGCAGAAGCCGTCCGTCGTCACCCGGCGTTCGCGTCGGTACGCGGTCAGGGCGGGTTCGATGAGTTCAAGCAGAAGGCTCGTCGGGAGTTGGTGAGGATCGCCCCCGACGGCAACCCGGACCCCGTGCTGGCGATCTTGCAGCAACTCCTCAATGAAGAATCAGAGGGGGTGGTGCTGGATTCGGCGACGCTTAAGGGTGTGTTGCGTCGGCTGGCGTGCGTGGTGTCGGTCTACTGGCGGCTCAACCCGGGGCGGACGATGATGCGCCAGCCGAAGTGGTACGTGGACAAGGTGACGGTTTCGTTCGGCGGCAACAGCGACGGCGGGTGCGGGGGCGGCGGAGAGGGCGGCGGCTCCGGCGGCGACGGCCGCGGATGCGGTGTCCAGGGTAGCCAGTGCTGCTTGCAGTCGTCGAAGTGCGGCGAGTCGGCCCAGACGGCGGCGCCGACGGAGCGGCGCGGGTCGCGGAAGCGGACGGCGAAGAACGGCTTGCCGTCGCGGGTGGTGCGAGGCGTCTTCTCGACGAGTTGCGCGAAGAAGTCGGCGTGCTGACCCGGCTCGAGGGCGGACAGCTTGACGGGTGGTGGCTTGGGCATGATGGCGCCAGCGTACCGCGTCAGGGGCTCGGGAACAACGGGCGCCACACGCCGCCGTAGTTCTCGTCGTCGGTGGCGACGGCGAACCCGGCCCGCGGGACGCACCGCGGCGGAGCCGCCAGCGCCTCCACCTTCAGCCCGTGGAGGTGCAGCCGCACCGACGGCCTGGCTTCGGCGGTGAAGCCCCACGTCCCGTCTTTTAGCGTGCCGAGCACGCCGGCCCGGTAGACGACCGAGTGGAACGGCCCCGCGTCGCCGTCGTCGCGGACGGCGACCGACCACACCTCCCAGCCGCGGTCGATCTCGACGAGGTGGAGGTCGGCGCAGCCGCGGGCGCCGGCGAAGCCCGGGACCGGCGGGAGTGCGTGGGTGCCGCGCGGGGTGAAGGTGTACGTCGTCAGGTTGAGGTCGCCCCAGACGAGGCGGGCCGGCTGGAGCCCCACGCGACCCTGCCCGCCGCGCGCCCCCAGAACCAGCGTCGGCACGTCCTTGCCGCCGGGCCGGCACGCCATCCCTTCGAGCTCGTCGCCCGGCCACGTCGTGCCGGTGTCGTCGGGTTCCGCGCGCGGCAGCTTGAACGCCTTGAGACACTCGGCCCGCCAACCGTCGGCGTCGCGGGTGACGCGGACGTGGAACAGCCGGCCGTACTTCTTCTTGTACTGGCCGCTCTCGCCGAGCAGGAACTCGCCCGGCCGCTCGGGGAGGGCGCAGACGGCTTCGAGGTCGTTGGGCTCCTTCTCCACCGGGTCGAGCCAGTGGGCGACGGGGAGCGGGTGGAAGGTGGTGCCCTTCGCGGTGACGGTGAGGATGCCGAGCCGGTCGCCGGGCTGGATGCCGCTCTTGCGGTCGTTGACCGTGAGGTAGGCGTCGTCGGCGATGCGGACCATGCCGCTGTACCCGACATCCTGGCCGCGGGCCGCGGGGGCGAGGGTCAGGAGCAGGGCGAGGCACGCGGCGTGACGGGTCACGGTCGTCTCCGGAAGGTGGGGATCACGCCAGCCGCCGCGCCTCGCGCGCCAGCCCGGCGGCGACGAACGCCAGCAGTTGCGGCAGCATCTTCGCCGCGTAGTCGGGGCCGGTGGTGTCGAGGTCGGCGGTGTGGGGCACGCCGTAGGCGGTGAGCTTTTCGTGGAGGCGGTCGGCGCCGCGGTGCCACGGGCCGGCGGGGTCGGCCGCGAACCACAGGTGCGGCGGCCACCGGCTCGGGTTCACGTGGAGTACGGCCGTGGCCTGCCGGGCGCGCTCGCGCGTCGGGAACAGGTCGTCGAGCGCGGTGCCGCGGCCGTACAGGTCATGGAAGTCGAACGCGGCGTCGACGGCGGCGGCGACGGGGAAGCGGTCGGGGTGGCGCAGCGCCAGGCGGACCGCGGCCTGCCCGCCCATGCCGACGCCGGCGACGGCCCAGCGCCGGGCGGAGTCGGCGAGCGCCAGCAGCTCGGGTTCGGAATCGAGCGACCACCACCGCTCGGACGGCGGCGGGACGACCACGTCGAGGTGGTCGGCGGCGGGCGCGTCGGCGGCGTGGAGCCAGAGGAGGGGCATTATGAATCGCCGCTCGCGGCGTTGCAGCGCGACCGCTGCAACGCCGCGAGCGGCGGAAGAGGGGGGTTAATCGATCTTCCGCCGCGGCGGCGTGTCGCGCTTCGGCGGCACGCGCGGCTCCACGCCCTGCTCCTTCAGCTTGGCGATCACCCGCCGCCGCCGCGCCTCGTCGCGCTTCGACACGTCGTCGAACGTCAGCGCCCGCTGCCACGTCTCCACCGCCGCCGCCTTCTCGCCGAGTGCCAGCTGGCAGTCGGCCAGGTGGTCCCAGATCTCGATGTGGTCGCCGTCGTCCTCGTCCGCCGCGGCCTTCTTCAGGTACGGCAGCGCCCCCTTGTAGTCCTTCTTCTTGAACAGCACCCAGCCCATGCTGTCCAGGTACGCGCTCGACTCTCGCACCTCGGTGATCTTCCCCTCCTTCAGCGCCGTCTCCTGCCGCTTCTTGTCCAGGTCCAGCGCCTCCCGGATCAGCTTCTCGGCCTCGTCCAGCTTCAGGTCGCGGTCGGCCCAGATGAAGCCGAGGTCGTTCTTGTACGTCGGGTTGTCCGGGTGCCGCTTGATCAGCCCCTCCAGCTCCTTCGACGCGCTGTCGATGTCCTTGTTGTCGACGTGGAGGCCGCTCAGGGTGTAGCGCATGCTGTCCTTCATGCGCGCCTTGATGTCCTTGCTCAGGCCGCGGGCCGTGTCCAGCTTGGCGATCGCGTCGCCGTACGCCTCGATGGCCGCGGGGTAGCGGCCGGCGTTGCGGAGCACCCACCCCTTCGTCTGCGTGAAGTACCACCCGCCGTCGGTCGCCTGGATCATGCTCTCGGCGATCCGCAGCGCCTCGTCGGTGTTGCCGCGCATCGCCTTCGCCTGGATCATCTTCTCGATCACCGGCCCCTGCGCGTCCTCGACCTCCTTCGGCCCCTTCAGCTCCAGGAACCGCTCGCACAGCTCGTCGAGGTCGGCGAACCGCTTGGCGTCCCAGTACACGTCCATGAGGCCGTCGTAGGCCTGGAGCATCTTCTCGCCGCTCTCCAGCCGGGTCGCGGCCTCGGCGCAGAACTCGTAGAAGTACTCGGCCGTGTCGTAGTCCTTGATGATGTGCGCCGCCCGGCCGACGACCAGCGCGCCGTTGAAGGTGAACGCCCGCTCCTTGCCCTTGCCGGCCTTCTGCATCTTGGCCGCGAGCTGCACGCCCTGCTTGGCCTTCGCCTTGTCCTTGATGAACGCCCGCAGCGCGTCGGTGCGGGCGGCGTCGGTCTTGGCCTTGTTGAAGTCGAGCAGCTCGGCCTTGAGCGCCTCCTCGTCGACCGGCCCGGCGGCCTTCGGCGGCGCCTTCTTCTCGACCTTCTTGGGCAACTCCGGGTCTTGCGCCCGGCCGCCGGCCGAGAGGAGTGCGAGGCCGGCCGCGAGGGCCGCGAACCGGATGAGGAAGCCGTGACCCGCCCGTTCCATGACGACACCCTTCGTGCGTGGCAAGGTGGGGGAACTGTACCGCCCCTGCGGGCGATTCTACGCACCGGCGCGGGATGCTGCCAAGCCCGAAGGGAGTGGGCAGTGGGCAGTGGGCAGTGGGCAGTGGACAGAGAAGTCCGCGGGCGGGGTTCCTATCCTGTCCACTGCCCACTGCCCACTGCTCCGAAGGAGCCCCATGGCCGAAAAGGTTCCCGTGATCGGCATCGGCCCGGACGGGCTCGCCGGCCTCTCCCCGCGCGGCCGCGAACTCCTCCTGGCCGCCGAGGTCGTGTTCGGCTCCGACGGCACCCTCCGCCGCCTCCCCGAACTCACCGGCGAGCGCGTCGTCATCGGCACCGACCTGCCGGTCGTCGTCGAGAAGCTGCGGGCCGCGGTCGGGAAGCGGGTCACCGCCATCGTCGCCAGCGGCGACCCGCTGTTCTACGGCACCGCCCGCTACCTCACCGAGAAGGTCGGCACCGAGCTGTTCGAGGTGATGCCGCACGTGTCGTCGATGCAGCTGGCGTTCGCCCGCCTCCAGGAGAGCTGGGAGGAAGCGTTCCTCACCGACCTCGCCGCCCACCCGCTCGACGACGTGCTCGACAAGATCCGCAGCGCCGCGACCGTCGGCCTGTTCACCAGCCCGCGCTACCAGCCGAACCGCGTCGCCGGGGAGCTGCTCGGCCGCGGCATGGACTACTTCACCGCGTTCGTGTGCGAGAACCTCGGCGGCAAGGACGAGCGCATCACCCGGGCCGAGCTCGGCGAGGTGCGCGAGATGACGTTCGACCCGCTGAACATCCTGATCCTGAAGCGGAAGCCGAACCGCCCCGACCGGCCGCGGGCCGCCCGGCTGCGCCGCTTCGGCAACCCCGACGAGGTGTTCGCCCAGACCCGCCCCAAGACCGGCCTCATTACGCAGGCGGAGGTGCGCGGCGTGGCGCTGTCGCAACTCGACCTGCACCCGGGCGACGTGTTCTGGGACGTGGGCGCCGGCAGCGGCAGCGTGGCGATCGAGGCGGCGGGGCTGGTGACGCCGGGGCCGAGCTACGCCATCGAGCAGGACACGGCGGACTATCACCTGATCGTGGCGAACGCGGCGCAGTTCGGGGTGTCGAACGTGAAGCCGGTGTTCGGCACGGCGCCGGCGGTGTTCACCGACCTGCCGCCGCCGGACGCGGTGTTCGTCGGCGGCAACGGCGGCGAGGTGGCGCGGCTGTTGGAGAGCGCGTACGCGGCGCTGCGGCCGGGCGGCCGGCTGGTGACGAACGTCGGCACGCTGGAGATGCTGACGGCGACGTACGCGGTGCTGAAGCGCCTCGGCGGCGGCGTGGAGGTGCTGCTGATGAACCTGTCGCGCGGGGTGGAGCAGCTGGAGGCGCTGCGGTTCGAGTCGATCAACCCGACGTTCCTGCTGCGGGTGCAGAAGCCGGCCGCGGACTGGGTGGTGTGACGGCTCGGGGCTTGGCTCGGGTCTTGCCTCGGGGTCGGTAGCCGCGGGCTTCAGCCCGCGCCCACCTGCGGGGTCCAGCGGGGGGTTACGGGGAACTGACACCGCTGACGTAGCGCGGGCTGAAGCCCGCGGCTACCGCCCCGAGCCAAGACCCGAGCCGCTTTACTCCGCCAGCGGCAGCGGCGCCTCCCCGTCGTCGTCCGCGACCGGCCGCGTGATCGGCTTGATCCGCGGGCCGACGTACCCCACCGCCTCCGGGATGTCGTTCTCGTCGCCGAGCGGAATCGCCTCATCCCCCAGCGGCACGTCCTGTTCGTGCTCCAGCCGGTGCCACTGGAGCGGCTTGAGGTCGTTCCGCACCAGCCGCTGCGACCCGTCCGGCAGTTCGTGGAAGATGAACGGCACCCCGCACACGATCGCCGCCGGCAGCGCCTCGATCCGCGCCGCGGCCTCCTCGTAGGTGTCGTACCGCTCCGAGATCGGCCCCTCGGTCGTGGCCACCTCGACGATGTACTGCCGGGTCGGCGACAGTTCGGGGTCGATCACGGGCGGCGCTTCCAGAGGCGAACGGCCAGCACGCCGAGCGTGATGCCGGCGCAGTCGATGAGCACGTCGGTCGCCTGGCCGCTGCGGCCGGGGACGTAGGTCTGAATCACCTCGGTCGCCGCCCCGTGCAGCCCGAGAAGGCCGACGAGCAGCCGCGGCCGCGGCAGTCCGCCTGCGAGCGCCGCGAGGACGGCGTAACCGACGACGTGCGCGGTCTTCGCCAGGAGCATCGGCTGGCCGGTGGCGTTCATCCCGTCCCGCAACTCGGGCGAGATCGGCGAGCACAGGCGCCACGTCCACGCGGCGAGAAGTACGACGAACAGCGCGGCGCGTGCGGTCACGGCCGCGCCGATCCGAGCTCGCGGAGCTTGGCCTTGAGGTACTTCGCCCGCGCCGCGTTCCGCTCCTCGCCGTCGAGCGGCTGGCCCATCAGCTTCTGCAGGTGCGCCGCCTGGGTGTGAATGAAGAGCTGGTTCACCGTCGTCGCCGGCAGGTCCTCGATCAGCCGCTGGTGGATGCCGAGCCGCACCGCGCTCAGCAGCTCCATCGTCTCCTCCGACGTGATCATCGTCGCGCTGCCGAGGGTGCCGATGGCACGGGCCACGCGGTCCTGCTCGGCCTGCCGGCGCTCCTTCAGCAGCGCGTTCCGCGCCTGCCGCTCGTACTGCAGGATCGTCTCGATCACCTCGCCGATCTCGGACAGGATCTTCGGCTCGCTCTTGCCGAGCGTCACCTGGTTGGAGATCTGGTACAGGTCGCCGAACGCCCGGCTCCCCTCGCCGTGCAGCCCGCGGACCGCCAGGTTGATCTTCTGCAGCGCCCGGAACACCTTGTCGATCTGCTTGGTCAGCCCCAGCGCCGGTAGGTGCAGCATGACGCTCGCCCGCATCCCGGTGCCGACGTTCGTCGGGCAGG
>DASPHQ010000587.1:0-2265 GCA_035629595.1 Urbifossiella sp.
TCGACTACGAGACGGACCTCGCCGCCCTGCGGGCGGTCGGAGCCGAGTGGTGGCGGACCGACGCGACCTTCGCCACCCGGGTGAGCCACCTGAAGGGGACGACCGGCGGCGGGCTGAACGGGGCGATGGTGCTCGGGACCGCCACCATCGACAACGACGGGGCCGCGGACCAGCTGTACGGCGAGGCCGGGACGGACTGGTTCTTCAACCACGTGTCCGGGGTAAGGGACACGTTCCGCGACTTCGCCACCGGCGAGGAGCGGACGGACGTCTGACGTACCCGTCGGGTCGGGAGTTGTCATCACGGGTTACCCACCGCGCTGGCAGCGCCCGGATACGCGGCCACGGGCTGGAACACGAACCCCGCCGCGGGTGGGTCAGCGAGAACAAGAGGGCGGCGGCGCCCTCACCCGGTCTCCGGTCTCGATCAGGAAGCCTTGCGCGCGTCGGTCACCTCGCCGAATGGCACTTACTTCTTCGTAAGCCGTGAGGGAGCGAGGGGAGAGTCAGCCGTGCCTTCCTGGGTGAGGATGGGTTTTGGTAACCCTCCTCACCGGCACGGAGCCGATTCCGATGCGGCGTTCCCACCCCCGATCGTTCCGCGCCCAGGCGAACGCCCTCCGACGCCAGTTCCTCCAGGACGGCGAGCTGCCGTTCACCGATGTCCTCACCGACCAGCTCCTGTCGCAGGCGCTGGCCACGATCGACGGCTGGTTGGATCGGATCTTCTCCCCGCTCGTCACCCTGTGGGTGTTCCTCGCCCAGGTGCTCAGCCCCGACCACTCGTGCCGGGCCGCCGTCGCCCGCCTGAACGCACACCGGGTCGCCCGAGGGCAGGCCCCGTGCTCGGCCCGGACCGGGGCGTACTGCCGGGCCCGCCAGCGCCTGCCGGAAGAGTTCTTCTCCGCCGCCGCTCGCGCCGTCGGGCGCGGCCTGGACGACCGGGCCGACCGGCGGTGGCTGTGGAAGGGGCGTCGGGTGTACCTGTTCGACGGCACCACGGTGACGATGCCGGACACCCCGGCGAACCAGGCCGCGTACCCGCAGGTGTACAACCAGGGGCCGGGCGTCGGGTTCCCGATCGCCCGCCTCGGGGCGGTCATCTCGCTGGCGTGCGGGGCGGTCGTGAACCTCGGGTTCTCCCGGTACGCCGGCAAGGGGGAGGGAGAGGTCAGCCTGCTGCGGCAGCTCTGGGACGTACTCCGCCCCGGCGGCGTACTGGTGGGGGACCGGCTGATGTCGGGGTGGGCCGGCATGCACCTGCTCAAGGCGCGGGGCGTCGATACCGTCAGCCGGCTCTCGGCGCACCGACGGGCGGACTTCCGCAAAGGGACTCGCCTGGGCAAGGACGACCACCTCGTCGTCTGGAGGAAGCCGACGTCGATCCGGTCGGTGGACCGGCCGACGTACAACGCGCTGCCCGACGCGATCACCGTCCGCGAGGCCCGCGTCCGCGTGGCACAGCCGGGGTTCCGGACCCGGTCGGTGGTCGTCGTGACGACCCTGCTGGACCCCGAGCAGACGACCAAGGAGGAACTGGCCGATGTGTACCGGGCGCGGTGGCACAACGAGCTCGACCTGCGGTCGCTCAAGTCGACGATGCAGATGGCCGAGCTGCGCTCCAAGACGCCGGAGGCGGTGCGGAAGGAGGTGTGGGCCCACGTCCTGGCGTACAACCTGATCCGCACGGTGATGGCCCAGGCCGCGGCGCGACACGAGATCCCGCCGCGGTCGGTCAGCTTCAAGGGGGCGATGCAGACGCTGGGGGCGTTCGAGCCGCTACTGGCGCTGGGGTCGGCGCGGGACGAGGTCGCCCGGCGGGACCTGTACCACTTGGTGCTCGACGCGATCGCCACCCACCGGGTTGGCGACCGTCCCGACCGGTTCGAGCCCCGGCTGAAGAAGCGGCGGAAGGACTACTGCGGCTGGTTCACCAAGCCCCGCGCCGAATTGAAACGCAGGATGGCCAAAGGCTCTACCGAGAAGTAAGTGCCATTCGTCGAGGTGACTGCGGGCAGTTGCGATGTCGCAATGCCAGCGGAGGTATGCCCTCAACCACAAGGGGCGATCGACGACGGCGGAACGGGACTTCCACAAGGTCTGACCCGACCCGCATAGAGGCTGAGCGGCACATCTGCCCGACGTGCCGGTTCCGCGTACGGCGGGTCTCTCCTCAACATTGCAGTCGCGTCATGCTGGTCTGCCGGCTTGGTACAAATTCGGCGGGTCATCTCCCCGCATCGGATTAGGGCCAGTGACGACTTG
>DASPHQ010000588.1:0-2761 GCA_035629595.1 Urbifossiella sp.
CGACGTGTTCCTCATGGGCATCTGGAAGGAGAACGAGCGCCCGCCGGCGGCGCTCGCGAACGGCTTCTTCGACTCGCTCGAAGTGACCGGCAACGCGGCGTGGTGGGTGCCGAAGGCGGAGCCGCCGCCGAAGGCCGAGCCCTCGGGTGTGATCCTGCCGACGAAAACAGTGGCGGTCGAGGAGACCAACCCGTCGCGGTTCAGCCTGTCGCCGGACGGCGGCACCGTCGGCGTGTTCGGCATCGGCCCGAAGGACGACAGCAGGGGATTGTTCACCGTCTCGGCGTTCTACGACGTGACCACCGGCCGGCGGGTCGGCGTGCCGATACACCTGGACGGGCCGGGGACCATCGCGACCGGCGGCAAGACGACCGCCTACGAGAAGGCGTCCGTCGTGTACGTCCGCGACATCGCCACCGGCCAACAGACCGAGGCCACGAAGGTCGGTCGGCTTACGGGCGCCTTCTCGTTCGCCCCGGACGGCCGGATGCTGGTGAGCGCCGTCGAGTCGTCGCTGACGTTCCAGCCGTGGCCGGCGGGCGACGCGCCGGCGCCGCAGGCGGACGCGGGCAGCTGGGTGTACGGCCTGTCGCAAGTGTTCCAGGGCGGGACGCGGGTCGCGGCCGTGCAGTACGACGACGACGACGTGGTCGTGCGGGTGTGGGACGTGAAGGCGGGCCAGGCGGTGAAGACGGTGCCGCTGAAGCGCCCGCGGACGGCGAGCGGCAACCGGAGCGAGCCGGTGCTGGTCGCGGAGGACGGCCGGACGATGGTCGCCCGCACGGAGACGGGCGCCCAGACGGTGTGGGACCTGAGCACCGGCGGCCGGATGACGTGGTGGGACATCCCGTCGAGCCGGCCGCCGAGCACGCCGGTCAAGCCGATGATCGGCAGCCGCATCCTCTACCCGGTGAAGGCGCTGAAGGGGCTGCCGTCGGGCGGCGAGCGCGACTTCCGGTTCGTGGCCGTCGCGGACCTCTTCGCGGGCGGCATCTTCCACTTCCTGGAGTACCCGCCGGAGGTCGTGGACCTCACCGGGGTGGTCGTCGAATGCACGCCCGACGGGCGGCGGGTGGCGTCGCTGTGCCCGACGACGCGAAAGGTGTACGTCTGGGACGTGCCGAAGTAGCCGCTGCCCGCTTCGCGACGTTGGGCGGCCGCCCGATCGGTGAGTCGCGACGGTCGAACAACCTACTGGCGGCCCGGGTCGGGTGCGGCGTTCGGTTCGGCGTCTAGCTCGCTGACCGGACCAGGCTCGGCCAACAGCTGTGCCCGAGCCGTCATCAACTCCCGCGCGGCGACCCGGACGTCCGGCCGCGTCCGCGGCCACAGGTAGCCCACCAACTCCTCGTCCCCGTGCAGGGCCGCGTAGAACAACGCGCTCTCCCCACGACACTCCGCCTCCGGGTCGATGTCCTCCGGCAGGACGTTCGGGTCGGCGCCGGCCTCCACCAGCCACCGAACGACCAGGTCGTACCCGACGCTCGACGCCACCCACAGCGGGGTCCGGCCGGACTCGTCGGGGGCGTTCGGGTCGGCCCCGTGGGCCAGGAAGAAGCTCACCGCCTCGGCGTTGGCGACCTCGATCGCGTGGAAGAAGCAGGTGTAGTCGTGCTTCAGGGAGGGGTATTCGGCGGCCACGGCTTCGACCGCGTCCGTGTCCGACCGGGTGATCGCGTCCCAGAGTCGGTTCGTGGCGGCCGACAAGGCGCGCTGTTCGCTCGTCGGCTCGGTGAGCCGGTACACCTCGTCCCAAGGGTCGGGTTCGGTCGCCACCGCCGACGCCCTCCGCCGCCGAACGAAAACGTTCACCTGCCCGGCCCGCACCGGTGAGCGACACGTCTCAGCAAGCCGACATGCGGGCCGGGCCGGGTTAGAACCCGCGATCCGATTCGAGGATGCGGACCCAGACCGTCGCCGTCTTCTGCAACGACCCGTCGGGGAGGGAACTGTTGTCCTGGAACAGCGACAGGCCCTTCGGGTCGGCGTAGGTGCTGATCTTCGTCGTCCACACGATGCCCTTCTTGTCGTCGAACCCGACCATCATCATGGTGCACGAGAAGTTGCGGGTCCCCTGGGCCCGGACCAGGGCGTTCACCCGGAACTGGCCCTCGTCGCTCTGGTTGATGACGAAGTTGTTGACGGTCACCTTGTCCGTCTTGAGCGTGAGGGTCTCGAAGTCGGCGAGCTTCACCTCGACGCCCTTCGACGCGTTGAGCGGCTCGGCCTTCTCCTGCTTGGCCGGGGGCGGCTGGGACACCGCCGGCCCGGCGGCCGCGACCGCGACCGCGACCGCCAGGGCGAACAGAGAACTCTTCATCGCGTGACTCCGGAAGAATGCCTTCGACACACCGCCGCCGAACCAGCATTTCGCCTGAGAGACGCTGTACCTTTGGCGTTACCGGCCGGTCGGACTCACGCGCCACGCTACCCGACCCACTCCCCGCGTGCAACGACCTTCGCCGCGACACCAACACCGGTTGCGCCGGTTAATTGCCCGAAGTGAGTGCCACATTCTGGCCGAACTGTGGCCGGGTGCGACCCCGCCCGGACGGCGCCGCGTTACGATCGGAACATACCCCGATCCGCTCGGCCGTCCGTTCCGTGGGGGTCGCCCGACCAACGACCGGGCCACGGTGATGATGTTCCACCATCCGATTCGGGCCGTGACGGTCGCGGCGCTCGCCGGTGCAATTCTCACCGCGTCGGCCGGGTGCCGGTCCCGGCAGACGACCAACTTCCCGACCCCCGCCGCGGCCGG
>DASPHQ010000589.1:0-2844 GCA_035629595.1 Urbifossiella sp.
ATGTTGTCCCAGGCCGTTGGCCTGAAAACCCAGAAGCCCTCCTCACCCCGAAGGGGTGGGACAGCATAGCCCGGGGCAACGCCCCGGGGACGGCCGTCCCCGGGCTTTCGCCCGCCGACCCCTTCATGGACCCAACATGCCGGCCATCGTCGAAGTCCGCGACCTGCACAAGTCGTTCACCCGCGGCACCGAGACCATCGAGGTGCTCCAGGGGCTGACGCTCGACGTGGGCGAGGGCGAGTTCCTGGCGCTGATGGGGCCGTCCGGCTCCGGCAAGACGACGCTGTTGAACCTCATCGCCGGCCTCGACCGGCCGACCGCCGGGGCCATCAACGTCGGCCCGAACACCATCTCGACGATGTCCGAGAGCGAACTCGCCCGGTGGCGGACGCGGCACGTCGGGTTCGTGTTCCAGTTCTACTACCTGCTGCCGGTCCTCACCGCGTACGAGAACGTCGAGCTGCCGCTGCTGCTGCTGTCGCTGACGAAGGCGCAGCGGCGCAAGCAGGTGGAAAACGCGCTGGACCTGGTCGGCCTGACGGACCGGATGAGCCACCGGCCGGGGCAGCTGTCCGGCGGGCAGCAGCAGCGCGTCGGCATCGCCCGGGCGCTGGTGACCGACCCGACGCTGATCGTCGCCGACGAGCCGACCGGCGACCTCGACACGAAGAGCGCCGACGCCATCCTGACGCTGCTGGACGTGGTGCGCGGCCAGCTGAACAAGACGATCATCATGGTGACGCACGACCCGAAGGCCGCCGCCCGGGCGCAGCGAATCCTGCACCTCGAGAAGGGGCAGTTGGTGCTGGACACGGCGGCCGTCTGACTCCGCCGCTTGCGGCGTTGCAGCGCTGACGCTGCAACGCCGCAAGCGGCGAAACCCTTCACCTCCGCAACTTGCGGTTGCACCCCGTCCCCGCAATCGGTCACAATCCGTCGCCCACCTGGGGGAAGGACTCCGCCATGCGCCCGCTCCGCGTCGCCGTGCTCGACGAAGAACTCCCGTTCCCGCTCACCTCCGGGAAGCGCATCCGCACGTTCAACCTCCTCGCCCGCCTTGCCGACCGGCACCGCGTGACGGTGCTGTGCCACAAGAACCCCGACCGCGACGAGGTCGCGGCCGCGGACGCCGCGTTCCGCTCCATCGGCGTCGAAACCGTGGTGGTCGAGCGGACGGTGCCGCCGAAGTCCGGCCCCGGGTTCTACGCCCGCCTCGCCGGCAACCTCCTGTCGCCGCTGCCGTACTCGGTCGCCACGCACGCCAGCCCGGCGCTCGCGGCGGCGGCGCGCGACCTGGCCGCGACCGGCCGCGTGGACGTGTGGCACTGCGAGTGGACGCCCTACGCCCAGGTGCTGCGCGACGCCCTCGGCGACGCCGGCCTCGCCGCCGCCCGGTGGGTGGTGATGGCGCACAACGTCGAGTCGCTGATCTGGCGGCGGTACGTCGAGGCCGAGCAGAACCCGGTGAAGCGCTGGTACGTCCGCAAGCAGTGGCACAAGTTCGAGCGGTTCGAGCGCTGGGCGATGGCCGCCGCCACCACCGCCGTCGCCGTCAGCCCCGACGACGCCGCCCTGATGCGCGAGCGCTTCGGCGTCAAGACGCCGGCCGTGGTCGAGAACGGCGTCGACACGGCGTTCTTCCGCCCGCAGCGCGACGTGGAGCGGAACCTCGCCCGCGTCCTGTTCCTCGGCAGCCTCGACTGGCGGCCGAACCTCGACGGCGTGAATCTGCTGCTGAACAGCATCTTCCCGGCCGTCCGCGCGAAGGTGCCGACGGCGACGCTGGCGCTGGTCGGCCGGCACCCGCCGGCGTGGCTCCGCGCCCGCGCCGCGGCGACGCCGGGAGTTGAACTCTACGCCGACGTGCCCGACGTGCGGCCGTTCCTGGCGACGTGCGGGATGCTGGCCGTGCCGCTGCGCATCGGCGGCGGCTCGCGCCTGAAGATTCTCGAAGCGCTGGCGACGGCGACGCCGGTGGTCAGCACCCGCGTCGGCGCCGAGGGGCTGACGCTGACGCCCGGCCGCGACCTCGTCGTGACCGACGGCCCCGAGGGGATGGCGGACGCGATCGTGGCGGGCATCCGCCGGCCGGACGAGCTCGCGGAGCAGGCCGAGCGCGGCCGCGAGGAGGTGCTGGATCGCTACGACTGGGCACCGCTCGCGGACCGGCTCGACGCGGTGTGGCGCGCCGCGGTCGGTCACGAACTCGTAACAACCCGCCAACGCGGGAGAGGCGCCGCGGTTCGGCCCGGGTAGAGTGTTGCCGCGGCGCCGGCCGGCGCCGCCACACTCCCGAGGGTTCGCCATGCTGCGCCGCAAGCTGCTCTGGTCCGTCCCACTGGCCGGCGCCATCGGGGCCGGCGTTGCTGCCGACCGGTGGCTCGCCGCCGAGGCGCTCGCCGACGCCAAGCAGGACCTCCGCCCCGCCGTCACCCTGCCGGTGACGCGCGTCGTCATGTTCAACAGCGGCGTCGGCTACTTCTCGCGCAGCGGCGAGGTGGACGGCGACGCCCGCGTCGACCTGGCGTTCCAGGAACTCGACATCAACGACCTGATCAAGTCGATGGTCCTCGAGGACTTCGGCGGCGGCCGCGTCGCGGCGGTCAGCTACGACAGCCGCGAGCCGATCGAGCGGACGCTGGCGAGCTTCTCGATCAACCTCAACGGCGACCCGAGCCTCGCCGGCGTGCTCCAGCAGGCCCGCGGCGAGCGCGTCGAGGTGACCACCAACCCGACGGCCCAGAACCAGCCGGGCAAGCTGACGGGCTCCATCGTCGGCATCGAGCTGCAGGCGGTGCCGGTGGGTCAGACGCAGATGCCGGTGCAGGTGCTGAACATGTGGTG
>DASPHQ010000590.1:0-6380 GCA_035629595.1 Urbifossiella sp.
TCGTACGAGTCGGCGGTGATGATCGAGTAGCCGCCGAGCACCTCCTTCGACTCGACGAACGGCCCGTCCGTGACGCCGGTCGTGCGGACGACGCGGCCCGTCGGCTGGAGGCCGTCGCCGGGGTCGGTGAGGAGGCCGACCTTGGCGAACTTGTCGATCCAGGCGCCCCACGTCGCCAGGAGCTTCTGCATGTCCTCGGGGCCGGGCGGGGCGGCGTTCGGGTCCTCGACCGGGCCGCGGTAGATGAACAGGTACTTGGGCACGGATACCTCACGGTCAGCGGGGAAGCCGGCGCCGGACGTCGGCGCCGCACGCGATCAGGACGTGCGAGGACGCGCGGATTGGACACGCCCGGGGAAAAAATCTTCGCCGGCTGTCAGTCGATCACGAACGTCGCCAGCCGGTCGAGGTTCACCTGCTCCGGCGGGTAGTCCTTACGGACCGGCATGCGCGGGTACACCTCCGGGAACGAATACGCCCCCACCGCCCAGTCGTTCGGCCAGTCGTCCGGAAGGCCCGACACCGCGAACCGCTGCTCGGGGCCGGGCGACAATTTCACACCGTCCGCTCCGCGGAGCGGCACGCCCACCAGGAACCGCTTGCCGTCCTCAGTTGGTAATGGCTTCGCGGACACCACCGATGACAGGTTGAAGAAGTCGAACGTGAGGCCGTCGCGGTTGTCGGCATAGCGCGTCACCATCCGCCGCATGAGGCCGAGCATCCGGTCGCGGTCGGTCGGGTGGACGAGGTCGAGCTTCGGGGCCGCGAACGCCAGCCGGGTGATCCAGCCGGGGCGGAGCTGGTGCGGCAGGAACACCTTGCTCAGCCCGCGGGCGATCGGGCCGAACACCGGGTGCTCGCCGGGGTTCAGCACGTCGAGCAGGTCGCGGAGGATGAGCCGGTTGTCGTCGTACATGCCGACACCGCCCGCGAGCAGCATCGTCACGTCGATCAGCACCACGAGCGCCGTACACGACTTCAGCGCCTGCACCGCCGGCCGCACGACGCGCACGACGTACTCGGCGAACCGCCCCTCGAACAGCGCCGCCAGGTCCGGCCGCGCGGTCCGAACGGCGGCGGGGAGCGGGCAGAACTCGGACCCCGCCGCCAGCCCGGAGAAGCGCGAGTCGGCCAGCGCCTCGGGCGTGTCCGGGCGGGCGGGTTGGCCGTTCACGTCTAGCAGGAACGTGGACGGGGAAACGAGCGGCTTGTAGCCGAGGATGAGGTTCGCCAGCGACAGCCTGTACGCCCGCAGCAGCACGTCCTCCTTCACCCCAGGCTCGGCAGCGGTGAGGAACGGCTGACACGCGATACGGTAGGCGGTGTCGTTGGCGATGACGGTGAGCAGGTGCTCGGACCACGCCGCGAACGACCGGCCGAGCATGGCGGCGTCGGCGATCCGCTCACCGGGGAGGTCGTAGACCTTCAACAGGCAGTCGCTGAACGTCCAGTCCGACCGCTCGAACTTGCAGACGTACTGCGCCCGGTCGCGCGTCTTCGCCGGCCAGCGGCCGCCGTGGACCAGGGCGTCGCGGCAACCGGTGTAGTTGAACGGCTCCCACCCCGGGTCCGGCGGCAGCACCGTGAACTTCCTCAGCCGGGTGGTCGGGCCGCCGAGCGGGAAGCGGTCGGGGTCGTGGTCCTGCAGGTGGTTGATGAGCGACGTGAGGAGTACCGTCTTGCCGGCGTTGTACAGGCCGACGACGCCGACGCGGCACTCGGTGGTCTTCACCCGCAGGATGCCCATGCCCGCCCTCGGAGTCGCGGCCGGTTGACGCCGCTACTCTATTCGTCCGGCGTTCCCCCTGCTTGACCTTCCGCCGGGCATCGCCAACAATTCGGCGATGAGCACCGCACCGCGCCCGAAGCTCCGCGACCGCCTCGCCGCCGAACGGGCGGACGGCTCCGTCAACCTCTACGACCCCTACCGCGTCGGTCAGCCCGTCCAGCTCAGCCCGCTGGCGCTCGAAGTCGTGAAGCGCCTCGACGGCACCCGCACACTCCGCGACGTGCAGGCCGAGCTCACCACCCTCACCGGCGGCACGGTCCTCCCGCTCGACACGCTCGAAGGGCTCGTCACCGCACTCGATTCGGCTCTCCTCCTCGACTCGCCGGCGTTCGCGGAGCGGATCAGCGGACCGGTCCGCAAGCCGACCTGTATCGGCGCCTACGAGGGTGATCCGACGAAGTTGCGCGAACAGGTGGACGCGCTGTTCACCGCCCCCGGCGGGCCGGGGTTGCCGGGCGCGCCAACTCCTTCGCCGCACGGCCGGCTGCGGGCGGTGCTGGTGCCGCACATGGACTACGCCCGCGGCAACGTCACCTACGGCTGGGGCTTCAAAGAGCTGGCCGAGCGGACCGACGCTCGGCTGTTCGTGATCGTCGCCACGTCCCACTACTCGCCGCACCGGTACACGCTGAGCCGCCAGCACTTCGAGACGCCGCTCGGCGTCTACGAGACGGACATGGCGTTCGTGGACCGCATCGCCGCCGAGTACGGCCCCGGCCTGTTCGACGACCCGCTCGCGCACGTGCCGGAGCACTCGATCGAGCTGGAGGTGGTGATCCTGCAACACGTCTTCGCCGGCCGCGGCCCGATCCGCATCGTGCCGCTCCTGTGCGGTTCACTGGCCGATTGCGTGGACGAGGGAACGGACCCCGCGGGGGCGAAAGACGTGGCGCGGATGACGGCCGCGTTGCGCACCGCGGAGGCGACCGCGGGAGAGCCGGTTTGTTACGTCGTCAGCGGCGACCTGGCGCACATCGGGCCGAAATTCGGCGACCGCCGGAAGGCCGAGGGGCCGTGGCTCGGCGAAAGTGAAACGCAGGACAGGGCGCTTCTCGCGGCGCTGGAGGCGGCTGACCCGGTGAGGTACTTTGGGGTCATTGCCGCGGAGGGGGACGCGCGGCGCATCTGCGGGCTACCGCCGACATACCTCACGCTCGCGGCGGCGCGGCCGACGGCGGGCCGGGTGCTGCACTACCAGCAGTTCGTGCATCCGAAAGGGCACGAGAGCGTCAGCTTCGCGGCGGCGGCGTTCTACGGGTGCCGCCAGTAGCGTCTCTCACGCTCAGGGCCGCTTGGTGACGACTTTGCAGGTCGGCAGCGCCTTCTGAAACGCCGCGATCCCCTCCAGAGACACCCGGGTGCGGGGGGCATACACCTCGACGAGCGACTTGCACCGCGACAGGGGAAGTAGCCCCGCGTCGGTGACGTCGGTATCGCTCAGAGAGAGTTTCCGGAGCGACTTGCTGTTCGCGAGTTCGGCAACCCCGGCGTCACTGACCGTGGCTAACTTCAGGGTAATTTCCGCCACGGCTGGGAGCTTGGCAACTTGTTTCATCCCGGCGTCGCTGATCGTCGCCCCGCTCAACCACAGTTTGGTGAGTTTGGTCATCCCGGCGACGTGTGCGAGACCGGCGTCGGTGAGCGACACGTCCTGCGACAGCGCGAGCTCCTCCAACTGCTTGAGCGTACCGATCCCCTGTAACCTGGCGTCGGTGATCTTGGCCGACAGGATTCGGACCTGCTTCAGTTCTTTCGACCCGGCTAGGGCCGCGAAGCCGGCGCCCGTGACCGCCGTGGACTCCAATTGCAACGACTGGAGCTTCTTGACGCCCGCGAGGCTGCGAACCGCCTCGTCTCCGTACTCCTTTCCACATAGTTCAATGCTTCTGAGCTCCGGGCATGACTTCAAGCCCGCCAACGCCACGTTGGTGAAACCCTCCGTGCGGATGAATAGTCGCTCCAGTTTCGGGAGCCCGCCGACCGCCTTCAACGTGGCGTCGGTCAACATTCCACCGTCGATCAC
The DNA here is from genome assembly GCA_035629595.1 of Urbifossiella sp. Classification (GTDB taxonomy): domain Bacteria; phylum Planctomycetota; class Planctomycetia; order Gemmatales; family Gemmataceae; genus Urbifossiella. The sequence continues at coordinate 3,813 of DASPHQ010000590.1, forward strand.
CACGTACGTGATCCGCAGCTTCGACCCCGTCAGTGACGCGATCACGCCTGCGTCGGTGATGTTCTTCCCGGCTAGTCCGAGACCTGTTAGGCTCGTTAGCCGGCCGACCTGCCGGAGGTCATCGTCGGTCACGTTTGCCGACTCCACGCTCGCAACCGTAGGCGGATCACTATTGCCGTCGTAGCCGGACAACTTGATGTGGCCGCGAGCCTTGATCTTGTCCGCGACCTCGGACTCCGACGGTTGCGCGGAGACGAGTGCCGCGGAGGCGAGGAACACCAGACAGGCGGTGCGGGTGCGAGGCACGGTCGAAACTCCGGGACGCGAGGGCCGACCCGGGTGTTCTCGTACCCCGGCCGCGTACAGGCAAGGCGCGGGGGAGTGTCCTACGACTTGCCCGGCCGGAGTGTGTACACCACCGCCCCCGTCGCGCAAGCGACCGCGAATCGATCCCCGGCCGGGTGAACCGCCAGGTCGCGGACGTGTGCCGGCGGCGTCAAGGTGTGAGTGCTATTTGCGTCAGCCCCGGACCAGAACCACACCCGACCGCCGCTGCCGCCGCCGCCGGCGACCACGGTGCCGTCGTTGAGGAACCCGACGCCCCACGCCGTGCCCTGGAAGGCGTCCTTCGGCTTCAGCGCCTTCGACTTCCCGTCCGCCCAGTCGAACAGCACCACCAGCGGGTTGCCGACGCCGGCGAAGGCGTTCGACACGTTCGTGATGCCGGCACACGCCACCCGGCCTTCGGGCGCCACAGCCATGCCGCGGGCGCCGCCGATGTCGGCGCGGAACGTCGGGTCGTACTTGTGCATTACCTTCGCGTCCAGGTCGCGGACGCACGCCCCGGTCGTCGTGTCCCAGTCCTTCACAGTGCCGAGCAGGTCGGCCGAGACGAGCCGCGTGCCGGACGGGTGGAAGGCCACGTTGTAAACGTGCGACGTGTGCCCGGTCAGCGTCCGTCGGTGGGCGCCGGTGGCCGCGTCCCACAGCTTCACGAGGTTGTCGTTGCCGCAGGTGGCGAGCGTCGCGCCGTCCGGGCTCAGCGCCACGGCGCGACACCAGCCGGCGTGCGCCTCGACGGTGCGGACCGGGGTCGGCGCCGCGGCGTGGCCGTTCCACCAGATCAGCTTGCCGTGGTAGTCGGCGGAGACGAGCGTGAACGGGTCGGCCGGCGGCGCGGGGAGGGCGACGGCGGCGGGGCCGATTGCACCGCCGCGGGCTGCGGTCACGGCGGCGGCCCGCTCTGGGTTCGACGTGCGAAGTCCGGCGGCGCGTACCGCCATACCGCGGCCCCAACTGGTGTGACCGACGAGCGCCGTTCGCGCGCCGGTGACCAAGTAAAACCGCAGGATGGAGTTGTCCTGCGCGGTGGCGAACAGGAAGCGGCCGGACGGGTCGAACCGGCAGCCGAGCAGCGGGCTGGCGTGCCGGAACTCGCGCTCCACGCGCGCCGCGGTCGGGTCGAGCGGCATCACGTCCTCACGCCAGGATTTCGCTGATCGCACTCGCACGCGGGTCGGCCACGGGAATCGGCCGCTGGTTCGGGTGGAAGTTCCGCTCCGGGTCGAGCCCGACCGCCCGCAGGTAGGTGTGGAACAGGTGCCACGGCCCCACCTCGCGGTCGGCGATCGTCGTGCCGTTGGCGTTCGTGCGGCCCACCACGGCCCCGCCCTTGATGCCGGCACCGCCGAGCACCACCGACCAGCCGTTCGACCAGTGGTCGCGGCCGAACCGCTCGTTGATCTTCGGTGTGCGGCCCATCTCACTCATCACCACCACCAGCGTACTCTCAAGCATCCCGCGGTCGGACAGGTCGTCGAGGAGCGCCGCGAACGGGCGGTCGAACTCGCCGAGCTGCTCGATGTGGAAGTCGAAGTTCTCGTGGTGCGTGTCGTAGTTCGAGTGGCTGACCTTCACGTAGCTCACGCCGGCCTCCAACAGCCGGCGGGCGAGGAGGAGGTGGCGGCCGAAGTCGTGGCGGCCGTAGCGCTCGGCCGTCCGCAGGCTCTCGCGGTCCACGTCGAACACGTCGGCCCGGTTGAACACCCGCTCGGCCTGGGCGAACGACGCCGCGTAGGCCTCGCTGGCGGCGCTGCGGCGGGAGCGCGAGAAGCGGTCGGTCAGCGACTGTCGCAGCGCGTCGCGGGCGCGGTCGGCGTCGGCGGTGAGGCCGGACGGGCGGAGGAGGTTCGCCGGCGGCCGGCCGTCTGGCACCGGCACCGACGCGAACTGAGGGCCGAGGAACGCCGCGTCGGCCCGCCCCCCGCCGCCACCCCCCGGCAGGATGTGGATGTGGCCGGGCATTTCGGCGCGCTCGCCGCCGAGCATCTTCGCGGCCACGGCCCCGAGGTGCGGGTACTCGATGCCGGCTTCCGGCCGCCGGCCGGTGAGCATGATCCGCTCGCCCTGGGCGTGGTCGGGCGTGGTGCTGTTCAGACTTCGCACTACGGCCAGCATGTGCATCCGCGCCGCGGTGTGAGGCAGGAGTTCGCAAATCTGCGTGCCGGCTACCGAGGTGGAGATCGCCCGGAACGGCCCGCCGGTGTCGGTGCCGGGCTTCGGGTCCCA